>JAWOAO010000392.1:0-2948 GCA_046498485.1 Marinobacter sp.
CTTCACAATCTGGAAATATCGATCAAAACCGGAAACCATAAGCAACTGCTTATACGTTTGAGGGCTTTGAGGCAGAGCAAAGTCTTTTAAGCGGGGCCGATTCGTCGATCAGCGCGGGGTTGGAGGCGACGGCACCGTAAACATGATAAGTGGAGAGGACTATGATTCTGCGAATTCCGTACTTCTGGGACAGATCGAGCAGTTTCTGGGTGCCCAGCACATTGGCGTTATACCGCCGCATGCGGGTGAGCTGGCTCGACAGAATCCGGCCCAGATGGATCACGCCGTCAAACTGGTAGCGCCGGAACAGGTCTTCGAATACCCGCTTGTTGAAATCGATGCAGTAGCTGGGAATGTCGTCACCCAGATAAACCTGCTCCCGGAAATCGACGGCGACCAGGTCACAGGTTTCTTTGAGGCGGTTAATCACTTGCCGGGCCAGGGCGCCGGCCACGCCGGTAACCAGAATATGCGGTCTGCGTTTAGTGGTCATCAGAACAGTTTTTTCCTTTCGCTGAGTCCTTTGTCGATCAGTCGGCTGATCTCCGCTTTTACGGCTTCCACACGCTCGGTCACTCTCTCTTCGGGAATTTCAGCGTCGTCAAAGTGCATCGGCGGGCCAAAGTTCAGATGCACTTTGGCCGGGAAAACAATGGGCAACGCGACCGGCACATAGGGTACACCCAGGGCCTTTGCCAGTGGTCTGATGTTGGCAATGGCGGGGACGGTTTCCTCGCAGCCGACCACACCCACCGGCACAATGGTCGCGTTGTACTTCATGGCAAGATGCATAAAACCGTTACCAAAGCGTTTGAGCTGGTAGCGATCCCGGTACAGCTTGCCGGAGCCTCGAACACCTTCCGGAAACACGATAATGGCTTCGTCGTTTTCCAGCATTTTGGCGCAATTGACCGGGTCGCCCAGAACCGCGCCCATTTCATTGAGCAGATTGCCCAGCCAGGGTACGGTCGGGAAAAAGCGTTCGATCATGGCCCGGGGCATGCGGGGCTTTTCCTTGCGCGATGCCAGTGCATACCCGACCAGCAGGCCATCCAGCGGCAGTTGCCCGGAATGGTTGCCGATGATCAGTACCGGGCCTTCAGCGGGGATATTCTCGACGCCATCGGCCTGCACGCGAAAGTATTTTTCATAGAGTTGGCGAGTAACTGAGAGGCCGTATTTGACCGCCTCGTTGTTGTATCCCCAAGGGTCGTAGCCAAGGCTGCCGATGGGTTTGCGGATTCGCTCCAGCTGTGCTTCCAGCTCTGCCGATACCAGTCTGGATTTGAGAAACGCTGCCAGGCCCATGCCTGCTCCCTGTGTCAGTGGTTAATTCTTCGGCGGCTATGCCTGGCCGATAAACACACCCATGGTGTGGCTCTGGCCTTCGTTTAACACCCGGTAATCGGCAGCGGCATTGGCGGTTTCGACGCACAGCATTTTTTGCCAGCCGTTGCCCGGAAAGTCTGAAAGCCGGGTCGCCTTGTCCGGACCCGGGTTCCATACCACGGTGGAATCGCTGCCGACCGCAGTGAGTTTGCGTTTGCCCATCGGCGTAACGATGGTGAGTGGGTCGCCGGATTCATAGATTCGGTCAGTTTCGCCATCAAAGTAAACCGGCCCTTGCTGGGTGAAATAATCCCAGTTTTTCACGGTGTCGGTATATTGGCTGTTGTTCAGCCCGAGCACCCGGGTGCGGCTTATGTCTTTGGTTGGCAGGTAAGTATGCAGGGCCTGGCTGAAGGCCAGCGGTTGTCTCGACAGATTGGTGGTGGTCAGGGCGATCTGACAGCCACGAACCGAGAAACTGAAGGTGATCAGCGCCAGCGCATGGCCATGCCATTGATCAGCGAAATCCTCATTGGCGTTCAAGGACAGGCTGATTTCCACCTCGTGGGCGCTTTCCCGGACATCTCCGAGGTGCCACACCGCAAGCCGGGCAAATCCGTGAGCGTTTGGGTTCAAGGCGCGCTTGCGAATCTCTGGTGGATTTTTTGCCGGATCTCCGAACCAGGGCCAGCACACCGGGACGCCACCCCGGATGGCACGACCGGGCTGGAATTTGGCCAGCTCGCTCAACCACAGCCAGTTGTTCTGGTCTCTGGGCGAGAAGTGGCTCAGATGTGCGCCCTGCAAAAAGACCGTGGCCTGGAACAGGGGGTGATGCACCTCTAATGCTTCCAGCTGGCCGATAGTACGCCAGCGGGTGAAAGACCACTGCCCGGGAGTAATGGCGGCCGGCGGTTTGTTCCTGCTTTCTGACATGGTGAGGTAAGGCGCCCTTAAGTGAATGTGCTTACCCAGAGAGTAAATTAAATCCGCCGTGTCGGCGAGTTTGATCATACAATGGCCAAAATATAGGGAGTTGCGCAGTGGGCGATGCGGTGGTTACCGGGTATGACCAGGTTACGGTTGCTGGCCTGATCGATGAGCAATGGCTGGATGAGCTGGCGCATGCTTTGAGTGAGCAGGCCTGGTTGACGCTGGAATTGTCGGCGAGGTTGCCGGAAGGCCTGCTGGCAGCCTTGCTCAAAGAAGTGACCATCTTGCACAAAACCGACGCGATGAGCCGGGCGGGCATCGGGCGTGGTGCAGATCTGATGAAAAATCGCAGTGTGCGCCGTGACCGAATTGCCTGGCTGGAAGGGTACAGTGAGCCCCAGGCGCTGTTGTTCCGCTTTCTGGGGCAGCTCAGGGAAGGTCTGAATCAACGACTGTTTCTGGGCCTGAAACGGTTTGAGGCCCACTACGCGACCTATCAGAGTGGCGATTTCTATAAACGTCACGTTGACATCGTCGGATTGCACCTCAAAAAAGGCTTCGCCCGCCAAATAAACTTCCCGTGTATTTCCGGTAAAATTAACCGGGTAAGAAAGCTGGCTGCCGGCGTTGAGCCATATTCTGGTTCCGTCGGCCAGGGTAATATCCGAACGTTTTCCGTAGGGAAT
>JAWOAO010000066.1:0-7534 GCA_046498485.1 Marinobacter sp.
GATTGGCAGGCCAAAACGCCCGGGCAGTCACTCCGGAAGTCACCCTGGAATTGCTCAACCAAGCCGACCTCTGGCGCCGGCCCGAACGCTTCGAGCAGCTGCTCGATACCCTGGTCTGCACCCTCGGCGCCGAACAGGCAGAGTTCATCGCCTCGTTGCGGCTCGCCGCCCAATCCGCTCAGGATGTCAGCCCACAACACTTGCTGAAACAAGGTTTTCAGGGCAAAGCACTGGGCGAGGCAATCCGTAATGAACGGTTGGCACGTATCACGCAGGTACTGACTCCCTAACCCTGAGGAAAGCGCCATGGCCGCTCCTGTTGTTCTGATCACCGGCGCTGCGCACCGGCTTGGTGCCCACACCGCCGAAACCCTGCACGGTCGCGGCTGGAACGTGGTGATTCATTATCGTTCGCGGGCCGGCCAGGCCGGGCAACTGGTCGAAAAACTGAATCGTGAACGCGCGGATTCGGCCACCTCCGTGCAGGCCGATCTCACCAAGGCTGACGAGATTGCCAATCTGGCCCGGGCGGCCTGCCAGCACTGGGGGCGCCTGGACGGCCTGATCAACAATGCGTCAGTGTTCTACCCCCGGGCAACAGAGGCCTGCACCGAAGAGGACTGGGACGAGATCATGGGCGCCAACCTGAAAGCGCCGTTGTTCTTGCTCAAACATTGTCTGCCAGCACTGAAGAAAAGCTCCGGTAGTGTGGTTAACCTGATCGACATCTACAGCGAAAAACCGCTGAAGGATCACCCCCTGTATTGCGCCAGCAAGGCCGGCCTGGCAGCACTGACCCGATCCTGGGCGCAAGATCTCGCGCCGCAGATCCGGGTAAACGGGGTATCGCCCGGCGCCATTCTCTGGCCAGAAGGCGAGGCCGAAGTGGACCCGGCGCACCAGCAGGCCATTCTCGACAAAACCCCGCTGGCGCGCACCGGCAAGCCGGAGGATATTGCCGGCGCCATCGTATACCTGTTGTGTGATGCGCCTTTTGTGACCGGGCAGATCCTGGCGGTGGATGGTGGCCGTAGTCTCAATATGTAGGTTCCGTGCCACAACAACCCCGACTTTGGTTTTTTTGCGCGCCCCCGCTTTCCCGCTACACTGGTAACTGTTATGGATAAAGTTGGCGGGCCACCCTCTGAGCCTGCCCTATGTGACGGAGATGTCCTATGCGTGATGTTGTAATTGTTGCCGCAAAACGTACCGCGGTTGGCAGCTTTGGTGGCGGCCTGTCCAGTCTGCGTGCAGACCAGCTCGGCGCTGCCGTGATCAAGGCGCTGATAGAAGAAACCAGCGTCGCCCGCGAGCAGGTCAACGAGGTAATTTTCGGCCAGGTGCTTACTGCCGGCTGTGGCCAGAATCCGGCCCGTCAGGCCGCCATCCATGCCGGCCTGCCCGCCTCGGTACCGGCCATCACCATCAACAAGGTGTGCGGATCTGGCCTGAAGGCCGTGCACATGGCGGTTCAGGCCATTCAGTGTGGCGATGCCGACATGATCATTGCCGGTGGTCAGGAAAGCATGAGCCAGGCCCCGCACGTGCTGCCTGGCAGCCGCAACGGCCAGCGCATGGGTAACTGGAGCATGGTCGACACCATGGTGAACGATGGTCTGTGGGACGCCTTCAACGATTACCACATGGGCGTCACCGCCGAGAACATCGTGGAGAAGTACGACATCAGCCGTGAGGAGCAGGACGAGTTTGCCGCCGCCTCCCAGCAGAAAGCGGTGGCCGCTCAGAACGCCGGCCACTTTGATGGCCAGATTGTTCCGGTCAGTATCCCCCAGCGCAAGGGCGACCCGCTGATCGTCGATAAAGACGAATGCCCCCGTGACGGTGTCAGTGCCGATGGCTTGGGCAAGCTGCGCCCGGCTTTCAAAAAAGACGGCTCGGTCACTGCCGGCAATGCCTCGTCCCTGAACGATGGCGCCGCGGCGGTCATGGTGTGCAGCGCGGAGAAAGCCAAAGAACTTGGCCTGACCCCGCTGGCGACGATCAAGGCTCACGCCAGCGCCGGTGTCGACCCCAGCATCATGGGTACCGGTCCGATTCCCGCCAGCACCCGATGTCTGGAACGGGCCGGTTGGTCGGTGGCCGATCTGGACCTGATTGAAGCCAACGAAGCCTTCGCCGCTCAGGCCATATCGGTTAACCGCGACATGGGCTGGGACACCAGCAAGGTGAACGTAAACGGCGGCGCCATCGCCCTGGGCCATCCGATCGGTGCCTCCGGCTGCCGGATTCTGGTCAGCCTGCTGCATGAAATGGTGCGCCGTGATGCCAAAAAAGGCCTGGCTACCCTGTGCATCGGCGGCGGTATGGGCGTTGCCCTGGCCGTTGAGCGCTAGGCCAGGTGCTCCACGTTGTACTCTATGAGCCGGAGATACCGCCGAACACGGGCAACATCATCCGGCTCTGTGCCAATACCGGCTGCCAGCTGCACCTGATCGAGCCGCTGGGGTTTTCCCTGGAAGACAAACAGATGCGCCGGGCCGGCCTGGATTACAGCGAGTACGCCAGGGTGAAGATCCATCCGGATTACGCCAGTTTTCTGGAAACCGAGCAGCCGGCCCGGCTGTTCGGGCTCACCACCAAAGGCTCACGCCACTACCATGAAGCGGCGTTTCAGGACGGTGACTACCTGATGTTCGGCCCGGAAACCCGGGGCCTGCCGGCTGAGGTGCGCGAGGGACTGCCGGCGGAGCATCGCCTGCGGGTGCCCATGCAACCCGAGAGCCGCAGCCTGAACCTGTCCAACACCGCCGCGCTGGTAGTTTACGAGGCATGGCGCCAGCTGGGCTTCCCCGGCGCTATCTGAGCACGTTCAGCAAGACCCAAAAAAACCGGCCAGTGCCGGTTTTTTTGTCGTCAAAGCAAACCTGAACCATCAGTTCAGTGAGTCTGCTCTTCTTTGGCTTCGCCTGCGGCTTCTTCCTGTTTGCGCTTCAGCGCCTGGGCATAAATGGCATCAAAATTCACCGGCGCCAGCATCAGGGCCGGGAAGCTGCCTTTATTGACGATTCCGTCAATGGCTTCACGCGCATAAGGGAACAGAATGGTCGGGCAGTAAGCTCCCAGCATCTGACCCAGCTGCGGGCCTTCAATGCCGGAAATCAGGAACACACCCGCCTGCTGGATCTCGACGATGTAAGCGACTTTCTCGCCAATTTTTGCAGTAACCGTCAGCGACAACACCACTTCAAACTGGTTGTCGCTGATCTTGTTGTGGGCAGTATTCAGATCCAGATTTACCTGCGGCTTCCACTGCTCCTGAAACACCGACGGAGCATTCGGAGATTCAAAAGACAGGTCCTTCACATAAATACGCTGAAGGGCAAACTGGGGTTGGTTCTGGTTTTCGTTGCCTGCGGCTTGCGGATTTTCAGCCATGATCAGTCCTTTCGTTCTCGTAGTAAGGGCGAGGCCCGTTGTTATCGTCTGGTATGCCGGAACAGTCTACTGCCAGGCTCCGACCGGTAATGTGAAACAGTGCGTCAGATCGCCAGTCAGATCAAGCCCTGTTACTTTTTTACCAGCGGCAGGTTGCTGGCTTTCCAGTCGGCAATGCCGCCGTTCAGCCGCACTACATTGGCATAACCTTCGGCATTCAGTTGCTTGACCGCCATGGCAGAATGCTGGCCCATTTTATCGGCCACAATAATCTGCTTGTCTTTGAACTTGCTCAGCTCATTGGCGCGGGTCTTGATGCTGCTGAGCGGGATATTAACAGAACCGGTAATCCGCCCTTCGCCAAACTCCTTGCGGTCACGGATGTCCACCACCACCGCCTCATCCTTATTGATCAGTGATACCGCACCCTGGGCGGAGATCTTGGCACCACCCCGGCGCGACTCCAGCAGCAGAATAGCAATAAGAAAGGCCACGAACAGTGATACCAGAATGTAGTGATTAACAACGAAGTCAAACAAGCGATCCATGAAACTACCCTAAATTTGGTTTGGCCAGATTATACACACCCGCGCGCAGTCAAAGAAGGCGGGGTAAACCGCGTGGCCTGCGCAAATGAAAACGGTTACAATCTGAACCCTCTTTTACATTGTTACTTTCGCAACCAACCGGACGAAATAATGACCGAGACGCGCAAGCCCACTGCACTGATTATTCTCGACGGCTGGGGCCACCGTGACCCGGCTGAGGACAACGCCATCTCCAACGCCCGGACCCCGTTCTGGGACAAGCTCTGGCAGAATCAGCCGAAAACCCTGATCAACACTTCCGGTATGTTTGTGGGCCTGCCCCAGGGCCAGATGGGTAACTCGGAAGTCGGCCACATGAACCTGGGTGCCGGCCGGGTGGTTTATCAGAGCCTGACCCGGATCGACAAAGATCTGGAAGACGGTCTGTTCCAGAACAACCAGGCCTTGTGTAACGCCATCGACAAAGCCGTTGCCAACAGTAAAGCCGTGCACATCATGGGGCTGCTGTCGCCGGGCGGTGTTCACTGTCATGAAGATCACATGCTGGCCGCCGCCGAGCTTGCGGCTGCCCGTGGCGCCAAAGAAGTCTACCTGCACGCCTTTCTGGATGGCCGCGACATGCCTCCGCGCAGCGCTCGCCCGTCTCTGGAAAAAGCCGCCGCCAGGATGAAGAGCCTCGGGGTCGGCCGAATCGCCACCATTGTCGGGCGCTATTTCGCCATGGACCGCGACAACCGCTGGGATCGTGTTGAATCCGCCTACAACGCGATGACCCTGGGCGATACCGAATTTACCTGCGAAGACCCGGTCGCGGCACTCGAGCAGGCTTACCAGCGCGAGGAGAATGACGAATTCGTCCAGGCCACCCACATTCGCGCCAAAGGTCAGGCCGCAGGCACCATCAACGACGGCGACGCCGTGCTGTTCATGAACTTCCGTGCTGACCGCGCCCGGGAAATGACCCGCACCTTCGTCGACAAGGACTTCGACGGCTTTGACCGTCGCAAGCACCCGAAACTGGCCGACTTCGTGATGCTTACCGAGTACGCCGCTGACATCAAAACCTCTTGCGCCTACCCGCCCGAGCAACTCAGCAACGGCCTGGGCGAGTTCATGGCCAGCCTGGGTAAAACCCAGTTGCGCATTGCCGAAACCGAGAAGTACGCCCACGTTACCTTCTTTTTTAACGGTGGCATGGAAACACCGTTTGCTGGCGAAGATCGCATCCTGGTGCCATCACCCAAAGTCGCCACCTACGACCTGCAACCGGAAATGAGCGCACCCGAAGTCACGGACAAGCTGGTGGAAGCCATCAAAAGTGGCAAGTACGACCTGATCGTGTGCAATTATGCCAACGGCGACATGGTGGGCCACACTGGCAAGCTGGACGCCGCCATCAAAGCGGCTGAGTGCCTGGATCAGTGCGTTCAGCGGGTGGTCGAGGCGCTGGACGACGTCGGTGGTGAGGCACTGATTACCGCCGACCACGGCAACTGCGAGCAGATGGCCGACCCAATCTCCGGCCAGGCCCACACCGCCCACACCCTTGGCCCGGTGCCGCTGGTGTATACCGGCCCCCGAACGCTTACCCTGAAAGATGGCGGCAGCCTGTCGGACATCGCACCCACACTGCTGGCCCTGATGGGGGACCAACCGCCCAAGGAAATGACCGGGCACAGCCTGGCAGACCTGGCCTGATCCGGCGGCGAGCACTCATGTTGATGCGCTTCGCACTACTGGCGTTGGCCCTCGTTCTGGGGGCCTCGCTGGTTCATGCCGAACCAGACGTCTCCCCGGCACAGGTGGAAGCGCTGAAAAAGCGCATTGCCAGCATCGACCAATGGCTGGTCAGCGCTGAAAAAAACCGCTCTGACCTCGAACAGCAGCTGGTCGCGACCGAGCGCAGAATCAGCGAACTGACCCGCGAACGCCGGAGCCTGAGAGTTCAGGCAGACGAGCAACAACAGCGGCTGACCGAACTGCAACAGCAGGAAAACGAACTCGCAGATACCCTTGAGCAGCAACGCGAAAGCCTGAAGAAACAGATCCGCGCTGCCTGGATGGAAGGCGACGCGCCCGCCCTGAAAATCCTGCTGAACGAAATCGAGCCGGGCATGATCGCCCGCACCATGACCTATTACGAGTATCTGAGCCGGGACACCGTCAAGCGCCTTGAAGCTTTTCAGGCCAGCCTGCGCGAACTGAAAGTCACCAGGGCCGCGGTGCAGGCCAGCCGGGTAGAACTGGCAAAAACCGAAGCCAGCCTGGAACAACGCCAGCAACAGCTCACCGATACCCGAAAACAACGGGAACAAACCCTGGCCGCGCTCGATGTCGACATACGCACCCGCCGCGGTGAACGGGAAGATCTGGACGCTGACCGCAAGCGCCTGGAGCGACTGCTCGAGGAAGTTCAGCAAGCCATCGCCAGCATACCCGCGCCCAACGAATCCAGACCGTTCAAATCGCTGCGCAGCAGCTTGCCCTGGCCCGCCGACGGCCGCGTGGTCAGCAACTACGGCGCCACCTATGCCGAGGGCAAGTTACGCCGCAACGGCTTTATTATGAACACCCGCGAAGAAACCGACATCAAGGCCGTGCACTACGGCCGCGTGGTCTTCGCCAACTGGCTCCGGGGCTTTGGCCTGATCACCATCATTGATCACGGCGATGGCTACCTGACACTGTATGGCTACAGCAGCAGCCTGTTCACCGCGCCCGGGGACTGGGTGGCTGCGGGCGAAACTATTGCCCTGGCCGGCCGTACCGGCGGTACTGACGACCCGGCACTGTATTTTGAAGTGCGCCAGAACGGCAAACCGGTCAACCCCCGCAGCTGGCTTGGCAAACCCTGAAGCAAAGGGCTGACAAACGCGCTGGCGGGCGCCATACTGTGATCAGCACAAGCCAGTCCAACTTGCGGAAACACAACAGGATATGTGAATGAAACGGGTCAGAAGCACACTCCAGATCTCGCCACTGCGTTGCCTCGCTCTTGCCACCTGTTTTTTTGCCGCACCCGGACTGGCAACGGCACAAGACCAGGAAGCCCAGAGCCAACAGATCCTGGACGGCCTCCAGAACGGGGAGCGGGTACAGATTCAGCTGCCGGATCCGGAAGAACAGTTACCGCTGGACGAATTAAGAAAGTTCACCGAAGTCTTCAGCCGCATCAAGGCGGCCTATGTTGAAGAAGTGTCGGATCGCCAACTGCTGGAAAGCGCCATCAAAGGCATGCTTTCCGATCTGGACCCGCACTCAACCTATCTGGCACCCAAAGACTACGAGCAGCTTGAAGAAAGCACCTCGGGCGAGTTCGGCGGCCTGGGTATCGAAGTCGGCATGGAAAACGGCTTTATCAAAGTGATTGCGCCCATTGATGACACGCCCGCGCAAAAAGCGGGCGTTCTGGCCGGCGACCTGATCATCAAACTGGGTGACAAGCCGGTCAAGGGCATGTCGCTTGAAGAAGCCATCAAACTCATGCGTGGCAAACCCGGCACTGTGAACCTCTCATAAAAAGTACTCTACCCCGGCCCGGAAGAGCCCCTGGTCCTTCCGTCCGGGCATATTGATCGCCACTCCCTCGC
>JAWOAO010000106.1:0-6401 GCA_046498485.1 Marinobacter sp.
GTGTTTTCGGTAGCTTCAATCTGGATGTTCGTAGCAATGGTGATCGCGGTCAGACAGGCCCTTGATTATAAAAGGCCTCGAAATAGGCAATCCCGGCGCCGGTGAAAATGTTGGCAAAGACCAGAATGATCAGCCATTGCACCCGGGAGCGGTACAGTGAGAACGGCGTGGCATCCCTCAGGCTGCCGGCCAGCTTGCCGACGGTGGCACCTTTGTGAATGTCTTCGGTGGCCTCGGCTTCGGCAACGTCCATGGCATCGTCGTAGGTGACGATGCCGACCAGGCGCTGCTCGTGGTCGAGAATGGGCAGTGCCAGCAAGTCGTAGCGGGCAATCAGCCTGGCCACGTCTTCCTGGGGCGTGTGGGTGTTGGCGGTGACCAGGCCAGTGGCAATCAGATCATCGACTGGTGTGCCGGGCAGGGCGGTAATCAGGTTTTTCAGCGACACCGCGCCAAGCAATTTGTGGTTGCTGTCGATAACAAAGGCCTGGTAAATGGTTTCCTTGTCCGGGGCGGTGTTTCTGAGCAGGTTGATGGCGGCGCTGGCAGACATGCCGGTATTGATCACGGCATAGTCCGAACTCATCAGCGCGCCGGCGGTGCCTTCTTCAAAGCTTGCCAGCCGGCGCAAGTCTTCCCGCTCTTTACGGGCGAGGGACTGGAGCAGCGTGTGCTGGCGGCTTTCATCCAGCAGATTGAAGAAATCGGCGCGCTCATCCGAAGACATGGCGGTGACCAGCTCGGCCAGGCCTGGCGTGGACAGCAGCCCGGAAATCAGAGTCTGGGTGCCTGGGCCGATGTAGCCGAACACCTTGGCGCTGCGCTCGGTAGGCAGGGCTCTGAGCAGCCGGATACCCTCATCCTTGTCCGGGTGCTCGTCAACGAACTCGGCCAGGTCGGCGGCATTGTAGGTGGCAGCGGCCGCCTGAATCTGAGCCTCGTCGCCGCTTGCAACAGCCTCAAACAGAGGCTGATAGAATTCGGAGTCGAGGTAGGACATTAATCGGTTTGCTCCTGGCTTTTTGCGCCGCCATTTTTGGACTTGTTGTTGTCCTGCAGTTCTCCCCACTGCTTGAGAAATGCGCGATAACGCTCCAGCGCCTCCTCCACCACCGAAACATCCGGGGTATCGGTTGAGCGTACCAGTACAATCAGCCCTTTGCCTTCCACTTCTTTGTTGGTGTCCGGGTGACAGACGACTTCGTCGTCGTGATCGATATAGGCCAGCGCAGTGCCAATGCCATGGCGAACCAGCGCGCTGACGATATCGGCCCAGATCAGATCGTCCAGCTGAAGATCGTAGCGGTGCGGGTGGTCACGCTCATAATTGAACATGTCTTCCAATACTTTCTCGGAACCCGGGGCGACCACCGCCCGCACCATAATCTCCGGGTAGGTGCGGACCGGGCGAATGATGGTGCGCACACCCAGGGCCTTGAATCGATCGCGGTTGCGGTCACTGACGCATTCCACCGTGGTGCGGTAACCCAGATTGGATTCGGTCAGGCGATGGGCAATGTCGAAAGTCAGGCTGTCCGAGGATGGGTCGGATTCGTCGGCCGCCAGTACGATGATGTGTTTGGCGCTGCCGGCGTGGACGGCTTTCAGAGCTTCCGGGTCGTTGCCTGAACCGTGAAAGTGCACCACGCCACTATCGGCCAGTTCCGCCGGTAAACCCCCGGGGAACTGGCGGGTAAGTATCATGATGGGCACCGTGTGGTACTCCGGTACCGAGCGGATTTGAGAGGCAAAGCGCATGAAATACTGCTCGCCTCCGCTGCGAGGGGTGTTGATGATCACGATGTGTTCGTTCATTTTGTAGATCCAGCGTCCGGTCAGGATTCGTTCACGGCGGTAAAAGCGGTACTCGATGTAGTCACTGACGATCAGGGTCAGCAGGGTGATGGCGGTCAGGAACATCAGCACGATGGTGCTGAGGCGGCCGATGACGGTTTCAGGTGCGTAATCGCCATAACCAACGGTGACCAGAGTGGTCATGGTCAGCCAGATGGCTTCCAGCAGCGACAGCGGCTCTGCAGCCCAGATAATCAGCACCTGAGCCATCAGCAAACAGGCGAGGATGATAAACAGGCGTTGAATCCGGTTGAGCAGGAGCCCGCCCATGGGCAGGTGTGACTGGGCATGCTCGGGATTGAGGGGGCGGCGATTGCGCATCATAGTGTGGGGTTGCCTGTTCAGTCCTTGGCGAGTTCGTTATACAGTAAAGGAAATATACCAGAGAGACAGGGGTTTGCGTTATGTCTGAGCCTTGGGGTTCACTGCCGGCGATACTGGCGGATGATGTGTCGGCGTGCTGGCCATCGGTGTTTCCGGCGGGTGTACCCGACTGGCTGACCGAGGCCGCGGGCCTGTCGCCACAGGATCTTGCCGAAGCTCTGGCGCGCAGTCTGTTCTTGCGCCAGACCCTGGAGCGCCATGCTGATCTGATTCAGGCCTCTGTTGCCGCCCGTGCACTGCAACAGCCAACCACCGAAGCCTGGCTGGCGGAACGCCTGGCCTGGTTTCTGGATAAGGTTGATTCCGAGCCGGCCTTGCACGCCGCGTTACGGCAATTTCGCCGGGAAGCGCAGTTTCGCATCATCTGGCGGGATTTGATGAGGTGGGCCGACCTTCACGAAACCATCGCCGCCACCAGCGCGTTTGCCGAGATCTGTATGGATGGCGCCCTGGATTGGTTGTACCGCGAAACCTGCGAGGAATCCGGCACGCCCTGGGGCCCGGACCCCGTTACCGGAGACGATGCCCCGCAGAAAATGGTGGTGCTGGGCATGGGCAAGCTTGGTGGCCGGGAGCTGAACGTGTCTTCGGATATCGACCTGATTTTTGCCTTCCCGGGCAAAGGCGAAACCCGGGGCGGCCGGCGCACACTGGACAATCAGCAGTTCTTCATTCGCCTGGGCCAGAGACTGATTCAGGCGCTGGACCAGATCACCGCCGATGGCTTTGTGTTCCGGGTCGACATGCGGCTGCGGCCCTATGGCCAGAGTGGCGCGCTGGCGCTGAGCTTTGCCGCGCTGGAAACCTATTATCAGGATCAGGGCCGGGACTGGGAGCGCTACGCCATGGTGAAAGCCCGGGTGGTGGCCGGCGATCAGCGGGCAGGGCAGGTGTTGATGGATGCCCTGCGCCCGTTTGTGTACCGCAAGTACATTGATTTCAGTGCCTTTGAATCCCTGCGCAGCATGAAGGCGATGATCAGCCGGGAAGTCCGCCGCAAAGGCCTGGAGAACAACATCAAGCTGGGCCGCGGCGGCATTCGTGAAATCGAATTCGTGGTGCAGGCGTTTCAGCTGATACGCGGTGGCCGGGACCGGGAACTGCAGCAGCGGGAACTGCAGGTAATCCTGACTGAACTGGAAGCGCTGGAGTTGCTGCCCTCGGCCGTTGTCCGGGAGTTGCGTGAGGCTTATGTGTTCCTGCGCAACCTTGAGCACGCCTTGCAGGGGATGGAAGACAAACAGACCCAGGTACTGCCAGACGATACCCTGGCCGAAGCCCGGGTCGCGCGGATTATGGGTTATCACGACTGGTCCGCCTGCCAGCAGGCGCTGACGGATCATCGTGAGCGGGTGGCCACGCACTTTGCCAACATCATTGCCACCGAAGAGGAAGACCAGGACGGTGACGCCGGGGTTGATGACGGCTGGTTTGAACTCTGGCTGGCGGAAATGGAAGGCCCGGCTGCGCTCGACTGGCTGGCGGAGCAGGGCTTCGAGAACCCGGAAAACAGCTATAAAAAGCTGACCGACCTGCGCGACGGCCGCACCGTGCAGACGTTGCAAACCCAGGGCCGCAAGCGCCTGAACCAGTTCATGCCGCTGCTGCTGAGCGCACTGACCGAAGTGGACAACGCCTCAGAGACGCTTGAGCGGGTGCTGCAGCTGGTCGAGGCCATTCTGCGCCGGACCGCCTATATGGTGCTGTTGCTGGAGAACCCGGGTGCGCTGACCCAGCTGGTGCGCCTGTGCAGCGACAGCCCGTGGATCGCCAGCCTGCTGGCGGAATCACCGTTGCTGCTGGATGAATTGCTCAATGCCGAAAGCCTGTATACGCCGCCGGCCAAAGCAGAGTTACAAGACGATCTGCGCCAGCAAATGCTGAGGATTCCCTTTGAGGATCTGGAAGACCAGATGGAATCGCTGCGCTATTTCAAAAAAGCCCACGTGCTGCGAGTGGCGGCGTCTGAGATCAAAGGCACTTTGCCGCTGATGAAAGTGAGTGATTACCTCACCTGGATTGCCGAGGTGGTGCTGGATCACGTGGTGGATGTGGCCTTTGCCAACCTGGTGAGCCGCCACGGTTACCCCCGACGGGCAGACGGCTCGGCCTGCGATACCGACTTTGCCATCATCGGCTATGGCAAGCTCGGGGGCATTGAGCTGGGCTACACCTCCGATCTGGACCTGGTGTTTGTGCATCAGGCCGACCCCCAGTTGGCGACGGATGGCGACAAGCCGATCGATAATGCGGTGTTCTACACCCGATTGGGCCAGCGCATCGTTCACATCCTGAACACCCAGACTCCGTCTGGCCAGCTTTACGAAGTGGACATGCGGCTGCGTCCGTCCGGTAACTCCGGCCTGCTGGTCAGTACCTTGCAAGCCTTCGAAAAGTACCAGCTCAAAGACGCCTGGACCTGGGAGCATCAGGCCCTTGCCCGGGCCCGGGGCGTGGCCGGTTGCCCGGACACCCTGGCCGGGTTTGAGCAGGTTCGCCATCAGATCCTGTGCCGCACCCGGGATAAAACCGCGCTGCGCCAAGACGTCGTGACGATGCGGGAGAAGATGCGCACCAGCCTGGGGACCCCGGGAGCGAAACAGGCCGAGGTGTTTCACATCAAGCACGATCACGGCGGCATTGTCGACATCGAGTTCCTGGTGCAATATCTGATGCTGGCCTGGAGTGCCGAACACCCTGAGCTGACCCAGTGGAGCGACAACATTCGTCAGCTGGAAGAGTTGGGGCGCGCCGGTGTGCTGGCGGTCGACGACACCGAAAAGCTGACCGAGGCCTTTATTACGCTGCGCTCGACCATCCACCGCCGGGCCTTGCAGAACATGAACAGTCAGGTTGACGGCGTTGCCTTCCCGGAGGAGCGGAAATTCATCCGGTCCATGTGGCAAAAAGTAATGCTTGGCGTATAAGCCAGATTCAATTCTGGCAGAATTTCCTGCTAGAATGCCGATTCCCCGAAAAACCGCTTTTTTAGGAGCAGAATAGAATGTCGATGGCTGACCGCGATGGCGTTATCTGGCTGGATGGTGAAATGGTTCCCTGGCGTGACGCCAAAATCCACGTCCTCACCCATACTCTGCATTACGGCCTCGGTTGTTTTGAGGGTGTGCGTGCTTACCCTACCGCCAACGGCCCGGCGATTTTTCGGCTGAAAGAGCACACCGACCGGCTGTTCCGCTCCGCTCACATCCTGAACATGAAAATGCCGTTTAGCAAGGATGAGATCAACCAGGCCCAGCTTGCCGCGGTTCGTGACAACAACCTGGAGGACGCCTACCTGCGCCCGATGGCGTTTCTGGGTTCCGAAGGCATGGGCCTGCGCGCTGACAACCTCAAGGTACACGTGATGGTGGCGGCCTGGAGCTGGCCATCTTACATGTCACCGGAAGCCAAAGAGCTGGGCATCAAGGTGCGCACCTCGTCTTACACCCGTCACCACGTCAACATCACCATGTGTAAGGCCAAGGCCAACGGCAACTACATCAACTCCATGCTGGCCCTGAACGAAGCCATCTCCGGCGGCGCGGAAGAAGCCCTGATGCTGGACAACGAAGGCTACGTGGCCGAAGGCTCCGGCGAGAACGTGTTCATCGTTCGCGACGGCGTGCTGCACACCCCGGAGCTGACCTCCTGCCTGGAAGGCATCACCCGCGCCACCATCATCGACTTCGCCAAAGACCTCGGCCTGCAGGTGAAAGAGCGCCGCATCACCCGTGATGAAGTGTATGTTGCCGAAGAAGCCTTCTTCACCGGCACCGCGGCCGAAGTGCTGCCGATCCGCGAGCTCGATGGCCGCACCATCGGCGAAGGCAAGCGTGGCCCGATCACCGAGAAACTGCAGAGTATGTATTTTGATGCGGTTAAGGGGAAGATGGACAAGCATTCCGAGTGGTTGAGCCACGTTAAAGGCTGACACCAGCCGGTCAGGTATCCGCTAGCCGCCGGCGCTAACCAGCCCCGGCGGCTTCCTTTTATTGAAGTCACGGAAAAAACAGGACAAGACAATGGCAGACGTAATCAAGGTACCGGTTTCTTTCATGTAGCCGTACTCTACCTGCCGATTGCCCACGGAGATCGTTCCGACAACCGAGGGGAAGTTCAGGTTGAGGTTGACCCCGTCAAACAGATCATGACGACGGCTCTCG
>JAWOAO010000143.1:0-3454 GCA_046498485.1 Marinobacter sp.
AGGAGGACAGTAATGGGTACCTTTCTTTTAGTGTTCCTGATTGTGGTTATACTCATCGCCGGCATGTCGGTTGGCGTGATCTTCGGGCGCAAGCCGATCAGCGGCACTTGCGGTGGCATTGGTGCCTTGGGCATCAGCCAGTCCTGCGATATTTGTGGTGGTAGTCCCCAGAAGTGCGAAGACAGCCGCACCGAGACTGATGAGTCGCTGGGCACTGAAAACCTGACCTATGACGCCGCCAAAGCGGACAAATAACTGCCGACGATGACAACTGCGGCAGCGATTGAAGCATCTACAGCTAGTAAAACGACTATAACGATAAATACATTTTTGCAACGTACATAAGGAGTTACTGCGCGCATGGCAGAGCATCATTACGACGTTGTCGTTATCGGATCCGGCCCTTCAGGTGAGGGCGCGGCCATGAACGCGGCGAAACACAACAAGCGGGTTGCCATCATCGAAGACAAACCCATGGTGGGCGGTAATTGCACGCACTGGGGTACCATTCCTTCCAAGGCGTTGCGTCATTCGGTCAAGCAAATCATCACCTTTAACACGAATCAAATGTTCCGGGATATTGGCGAGCCGCGCTGGTTTTCGTTCCCGCGAGTACTCCAGAACGCACAGAAGGTGATCGGCAAGCAGGTCAAGCTGAGAACCGGCTTTTATGCCCGAAACCGGGTGGATCTTATTACCGGCCGAGCGGTATTTCTGGGCAACAATCGTCTCGAAATTCGCGGTAACAAATCGGTAGAAACCCTGCACTTCAAACAGGCTATTATCGCGACTGGCTCGCGGCCGTATTTGCCGCCTGATGTGGATTTCCGTCATCACCGAATTTACAATTCCGACTCTGTTCTTAACCTGTCGCACACGCCACGCACCCTGGTTATCTATGGTGCCGGCGTTATCGGCTCTGAGTACGCGTCAATTTTCGCCGGCTTGGGTGTAAAGGTTGATCTGATCAACCCCGGCGACCGCCTGCTGTCGTTTCTGGACGACGAGATATCCGATGCGCTGAGCTATCATCTGCGCAGCAATGGTGTGCTGGTTCGGCACAACGAACAGTATGAGGCAGTCCGCGGCGACGATCATGGTGTGGTGGTGTCGTTGCAATCCGGCAAAAAGATCCGCGCCGATGCCTTCCTGTGGTGCAATGGCCGCAGCGGTAACACGGAAAGCCTGGGCCTTGAGAACATCGGCCTTGAAGCCAACGGTCGGGGTCAGCTGGCGGTCGATGACCATTACCGTACCGGCGTGGAAAATATCTACGCGGTGGGCGATGTGATTGGCTGGCCAAGTCTGGCGAGTGCCGCTTACGATCAGGGTCGCTCGGCCTCTTCGGCAATCGCTAAGGACGAGTACTTCCGGTTTGTCTCGGATGTGCCGACCGGCATCTATACCATCCCGGAAATCAGTTCGGTAGGCAAGACCGAACGTGAATTGACCGAAGCCAAGGTACCCTACGATGTCGGCCAGGCTTTCTTTAAAGACCTGGCGCGGGCACAGATTACCGGTGAAGCGGTCGGTATGCTGAAGTTGCTGTTTCATCGCGAAACCCGTGCAATCCTGGGCATTCACTGCTTTGGTGACCAGGCCGCCGAGATCATTCACATCGGTCAGGCGATCATGAACCAGGAAGGGGAGGCCAACTCCCTCAACTACTTCATCAACACCACGTTTAATTACCCGACCATGGCCGAAGCCTATCGGGTCGCTGCACTGAATGGCCTGAACCGAATCTTCTGATCAGGCCATGCCCCGAGAAGTCCGCTGTTACACGGGCTCCGGGGTGTTGCCCCTGATCGGCAGGCTCAGCGAAGTCTTTGCCCGGTTATCAAAGAACATGCGGGTACTGGTCGGGTAGTCTGTGATGATACTGTCGACCCCCATTTCTTCCAGCGCGAGCATGTCGTGAATGCGATTTACCGTCCAGGCAGACACCTGCATGTTGCGCTTGTGGGCCTGGTCCACCATCTGCTTGTTGAGAATCTTCCAGTTTGCACAGAAAAATTCACAACCCAGGCGAGCAGCCAGGTTTAGTGGTTTCGGAAATTTGCGTTCCGCGACCAGACCAATCCGGATGCTTTTGTCTCGGCGACGCATTTCCCGCAGAAACCAGGGATCAGCAGAGGTAATCGTGGCGATCTGATACATATTGCGGCGCTGGATGACTTCGGTCAGCCGGTTGCACAGAACGTTCAGTCGGGCACGATTGTCTTTTTTCACTTCCAGCTGCAGGTGTTCAAGATCATCCAGCTGGTTCAGCAGGGCTTCCAATGAAGGAATGCCGGTTGCACGTGGCCATGCACTGGTGTTGCCGCGGGCATCCATCACGGCTAACTCAGCCGCGGTGTAGTGGCCTACGTTACCGTTTTGGCCAGTGGTGCGATCAACCGTCAGATCGTGTATCAGCACAGGCAGGCCGTCTTTGGACAGCACCAGATCCAGCTCGAAGTGCCGGACGCCATGCCGATAGGCGTGAATGAAGCCGGGCAGAGTGTTTTCAGGGGCCTCACCTTTGGCCCCCCGGTGACCATAAACGATCATTCTGCAGCGTTATCCTTCAGGCGTTGGTATATGGCCTGGCGTTTCTTCCAGGTCTCGTGGCACAGGCGAATATCTTCCAGGTAAGCCGGCAATTCTTTCATCAGCAGAGCCTGAGGTCCGTCCACCAGGGCTTTTTCCGGTTTCGGATGGAAGTCCACCAGCACCATGTTGGCGCCGGCGATTACGCCCTGGGCGGTGGCATGCATCACGTCCAGTATGCCGTCCGGTGCACGGTCCCGAGTGCCGACAGAGTGGGACGGGTCAACACACACCGGCATACGGGTCAGGCGCTTCACCGCCGGAACATGGGCAAAATCCACCATATTGCGGTGCGGCTGCCCGGCTTCGGTTTTCATGCCGCGCAGGCAAAAAATCACGTTGGCATTGCCTTCACTGGCCAGATATTCAGCAGCGTTCAGGGATTCGTTCAGGGTAATGCCAAAGCCGCGCTTCAGCAGCACCGGGTAGGTGTTCTGGCGCCCGATGGCCTTGAGTAGTTCAAAATTCTGGGTATTTCGCGTGCCCACCTGAAGCATGACCCCGGTGGGCCGCCCCAGTTTCTCCAGGCAGGTGTCAATTTCTTCGATGTGGCTTTCGTGGGTAATTTCCATGACAACCACTTTGATGCCATGTTTGCCAGCTTTCTCGAACACCCATGGCAGGCAGCCCTTACCGTGACCCTGGAACGAGTAGGGGTTGGTACGCGGTTTGTAGGCGCCCATTCGGGTGCAGACTTCACCGTTGTCTTCCAGTGCCTGCATCATCATTTCGACATGCTCGGGTACGTCGACCGCACACAGGCCCGCAAAGATATTCAGGTTGTTCTGACTGAACTCTACACCGTTGTAGGTGAAGCCGCTCTGCCGGTTGTCGTCTCTGTGGCGCCCGAGAATACGGTAGT
>JAWOAO010000378.1:0-6689 GCA_046498485.1 Marinobacter sp.
CGTAGCCGGTCAGCTCCATATAGCCGACACCCGAGTGACTGCCCGAAACCGACACGGGGCTTTCCCAGTAGCGGAACAGTCCGTCATTGGTGTAATCACCTTCCGGCGCCACCAGCTCCAGGTCCACACCCTGCTCCGGCACCTGCAGCCGCCACGTCGTGGGCACCGCACCGGAACGGGTTCCCGGTTCCAGCCTCAACTGCTCCGGGGTCAGGGCCACCGGTTCGCCGGCTCGGGGAATCCAGGTTCCGGATCGGAACTGGCCGCCCTCTTCACGCAGCCGGAACGCCATCAGTTTGTCACCGCTGTCCAGATGCAGGGCAAACCAGTCCCAGCCCTGCTGGCCGGCCTTGAGAAATTGGCTGCTCCACTCCCGGTCGAACCAGGCCTGGCCGTGCACCTTCAGTTGCTCACCCGCCAGCGTCACCGTACCCGTCACCTCAATATTGACCAGACTGAAGTACATGGAGCCTTCGCCGCTGGCGGACTTGGCACTGAAGCCGTTGTCGCCGTGAGCCACCGGCGGGCTCTGAATAATCAGTTCCAGGTCAAAAGCCCAGTAATCGTCCTGACCGGGCTGGCCCTGGCTGACCGTGATTTGCCAATGATCCGGATGATCGCCCGGCGCCAGCTGCCAGTGATCGAGCCAGACCTTGAACGGCTCGGCGCTGGCGCCTGCCTGGCCCAGATCGCCCCGGGCCAGGCGCTCCTGAAACCAGTGCTGACCCTGATAGCTGACGGCCGCATGGGCCATCCAGGCAGCCTGCAGAGGCCAGGCTGAGGGCTCCGGAAGCTTTGCGTCCCGTGCGCGCGGCTCAATCGCCTGGCGGAACTGGGTCCACTGCAGGCCCAACGGCTCTCCGGCCTCGGTTTGCAGATTAGCGGTCAGATACCACCACTCAATGCGGTGCGCCGGGTGCGGCCCGAAGTCCTCCGGCAACACCAACAGATCGCCCGGCGCCGGCTGCTGAAAACCATCCAGGGTTTGCGCATTATCGGCGAGCCCGGCAAACCCGGCCTCGTTTTCAGGCCCGCTGCAACCGGCGGCCAGCCACACCAGCAGCGCCATCGCTAGCCAACGCGATCTCATCGCTCGTCTCCCGTAACCGTGCCGGTCACCGAGGGCCGTACCGCGGGCCGCCCCAGTTGCCGGCGCATCAATAAAGCAATACAGACACCAATCACCAGTGCCAGAGCCAGCAATTCCAGCCAGAAGCCGGGATACAGGGCCATAGGCAACGACCAGCCGAAGGCCAGGGGGTTAATCCGCTGCACCAATACCCAGGTCAAGCCGACGCCCACCGGCAGGGCGAGTACCGCCGCCGACAGTGAGACCGCCAGCGCCAGCGTCAGTAATCTCAGAAAAATCGCAGCACGAGCCAGGCCCCACACTTCCAGCAGCCGGAAATACCAGAGCCGGGTGGCCAGGAACACCCAACCCATCAGCAGCAGGGCCACTGCCGCCAACGCCAGGGTCAGCAGGGTCATGGCACGGGTGAGCATAAAGGTCTGATCGAACACCCGATTGGCAAGATCGCGGATCGAGCGGTTGTCCCGGACGGTGAGCGCCGGCTGTTGCCAGATCCCCGCCAGGGCCTCGGTAATGGTCTCGATCCGGACGCTGCCCGGGGAGATCGAGAAACTTTCAAAAGCCACCGAAAAATCATCGGGTAAGAGATCACCGGTGATCAGCACTTCGCCCGCGGGCCGGCCGTAATCGGAATAGATTCCCAGCACCGGCACGCTCATTGACTGCCCGGCCAGTTCCAGCTGGATCGGGTCACCGGCGGCCAGACCCTGACGGTAGGCGAGTTGCTCGTTCAGCATCACCCCATGCCCTGCGGCCAGTTGCTGCCAGGGCTGCCCCGTGTGCTCGATCAGGTCCCAGTCCGTGACCAACGACCCGACCGGGGCCAAGGCAAAGACATCAACGGATCGGGATGGGCTGTCCAGCCCGATTCGACCCTGGCCTCTGAGCACCCGATGCCAGCGGGCGCCGGACGCTGCCGGCAGGTTCCGGGTCAGCCAATCTGCTGCGGCCCCGGCATCGGCGCCGGTTGGCACTTCCAGGTAATAGTCCGCCGACAAACGCTGGCCCAGCCAGTGGTCAAAGGTGGCTTCAAAGGTGGTCACCAGCGCCTGCACCGCCAGCACCATGGCCAGGGCCAGTTGCAGCGCCACCAACGGCAGCGCCAGCCGGCGGCACAAGACACCAAACTCCGCCCACCACCAGCGCCGCAAGGGTTGATGACTGGTTCGCGCCATCCGGGAAGACAACGCCGACAGACACCAGGGCATCAGTAATCCGGCACCGGCCAGCCCCAGCGCCACCGACACAAACAGCCATAACAGGTTAGGCGCCAGCCACACGCCTCCGGCACCCACCACAATAAACAGCAGCGCCAGCAGCCCAGACCGAATACCGAGCACAGAGGCCTGGCGCAGTTTGTCCGGTATCAACCAGTCCGCCGCGCATACCAGCAGCAACAGCGCCATCATCACCACCGTTGGCACCAGCCAGTTATTGCCTGAAGTGGCAAACTGGCGACTGTCGAACAGGCCCTCCATCACGCTGGCAAAGCCACCGGCCAGCCCGTTCGCCAGCAGTTGTCCAAGCAGGATCCCCGGGATCAGGGTGAGCAACGCCAGGCAGACCAGCTCCGCTACCAGATGCCAGCGCACCCGCCGCACGGGCACCCCAAACCGGTTCAGCAGGGCGAAGCTGTCGCGCCGCTGGGACAGCGATAACAGGTAGACACTGCGCAACAGCAGGCCGGTAATCAGCAACACCAGAACACTCAGGGCATCCAGGTTGAGCAGAAAGCTGTCGCCCAGTTGCCCGGTATCCGGCGCCAGCGAGAACGCCGTTACCCGGTAGGCGGCAGGCAGCACACCAATAGTGTCCGGATCGACAAGCAGAAACAGCTGCGACTGCCGGGCCGGCAGGGCGGCGGCATCGGCAATGTCCAGAAAAGGCTCACCACGCAGCGGCTGGCCGTCAAAACTGGCGACATCGCCTTGCGTCTGAAAACACAGAGCGGCCAGCGGATCCACGCCGATCACCCGGCGCGCCTCGCCCTCCGGCAACACTTCCAGCCAGGGCATCAGGCACAGGCCCTGGCGCCTCAGGCTGACAAAGTCTTCGACGGTCAGGGCGGCGCCGTCGACCCGCTGTATCTGGTGCCTTGCCTCGACTACCCGTTCACTTTGCCCGAGGCTGGTTCTGGCTGCGCTGGTAAGATGATGAATGCCGGTCCAGAGTGCTGTTGCCAGCAGCAGCAACAGCGCCAGCGCGACCCCTTGCCAGGGGTGCCTCCGGTAGTGGCTGAGCAGAGCGGAAAAGGTGGTCATTGCCGGGTTGGGCCGACCGCCCGAGCTGCGGTCTGGTGCGCGAGATCCAGCGTGTGCTGGCAGCGGGACGCCAGTTCCGGATCATGAGTCGCCAGGATCAGGCCGCAGCCGGTTTCGGCCTGCAGCCGGAACAGGCTGTCAGCGACATCATCGGCGGTAACCCGGTCCAGGCTGCCGGTGGGTTCATCCGCCAGGATCAGCGCCGGCGCCATGGCGAACACCATGGCCAGGGCGGCACGCTGGCGCTGGCCACCGGACACCTGATCCGGAAAACGCTGCGCCAGTTCGCCAATGTCGAGAGTGTCCAGCCAGTGCTGGCCCCTGGATTGGGCCTGGCCGGCCAACGCTGCCCTGAGCCGGACATTATCGAGCAACGACAGAGTGGGCATCAGATTGGCTTCCTGAAACACCA
Organism: Marinobacter sp.; assembly: GCA_046498485.1. Taxonomy (GTDB): domain Bacteria; phylum Pseudomonadota; class Gammaproteobacteria; order Pseudomonadales; family Oleiphilaceae; genus Marinobacter. Next base: position 3,764 of record JAWOAO010000378.1, read on the forward strand.
CACCGATGCGTTCACGGCGCAGCTGCTGCCAGTCGGCCTGGCGGCAATCCTGCCCGAACAGGGTCAGTTCGCCGGCCTCCGGTCGCTCCAGGCCACACAAAATGTTCAACAGGGTCGATTTGCCAGAACCGGACCGACCCATCAGCGCCAGTGAGCCACCGGCGGGCAGCTCAAACGCCAGCTCAGCCAGCACCGGCACGGCGCTTTCATCAGAACCAAAGCGCTTGCGTAAACCGCGGACCGTCAGCAGCATCTCCGTCATCAATTGCGCCCTCGCCTGTTCAGCTTTACTGTGATTCCCGGGGTTCACCCCGGCGCTGGGCCTGCCACTCCCGCAGGTGCTCAAGCCACGACAACAACGCCGGTATCACCAGCAACACCAGGAAGGTCGACAGTCCCAGGCCAAAGGCAATGGAGGTGGCCATCGGAATCAGGAACTGGGCCTGCAGCGAGGTTTCAAACAACAAGGGCAACAAGCCACCAATGGTGGTGAGCGACGTCAGCAACACCGCTCTTACCCGTTGCACCACGGCCTCGTTCAGCGCATCGGTAATGTTCAGTCCCTTCTGGCGCTGCTGGTTGTAAAACGACACCAGAATGATGGCGTTGTTGACCACAATGCCGGACAGCCCGAACAGTCCGAACAGCGACAGAATGGTCAGCTGCAATCCCATCAACCAGTGTCCGATCAGGCCACCCACCAGGGCAAACGGGATGATGGCCATGACGATCAGCGGCAGGCTCCAGGAGGCAAACACCCAGGCCAGCACCACGTACATCAGCGCCACCCCGATCATCAATCCGGTTTTCATGTCATCCATGGTTTCGCGCTGATCGGCCGAGCGGCCTTCAAAACTGTAACGCACGCCGTAGCGACTGGCGATGTCGGGCAAGGCGCCGGCCTGCAGGCTCTCCAACACCTGATCGGTGGTGGCTACCCGGGTATTGAGGGCGGAGGTTACCTCTACCGCCAGTTTGCCATCGGCATGACGCAAGGCCTGGAAACCCTGCCGGTGATCCAGATTCATGACCTGAGACAGCGGCACAAAGCGGCCATCCGGTACCCGCACCGTCATCTGTTCCAGCGTTGAATAGTGTTCGCGCTGATCCCGGGGCAACTGCACCCGAACTTCGATTTCATCACGACCATCCTGGTAGATCTGGGCAATCCGGCCGTCGAAGGCCGCCCGCAGCTGGCGGCCCAGATCCACCGTGGTCAGGCCAAGGGCTTCACCGAAGGGGCTGACCTGATAGATCAGCTGCTCGCGGCCCCAGGGCATATCGTCTTCTACGTTCAGGACACCGGGCAGGGTGGTCAATGCCTGAGCCACCTCATCGGCCGCCCGCTTCAGGTTCTGTGCACTGTCACCGGTGAGCCGAACGTTAACGTCACGCCCCGGTGGGCCAGCCTGGCGCTCGCTGATGTTCAGCGAATCCAGCCCCGCGGGCAGCGGCAGCCGATCTCGCCACTGCCGGATGAATTCCGGATTGCGGACCGAGCGACGATCCGACGGCACCAATTCGACCAGTAGCGAACCCAGCTCATCATCATTGCGCGAGCTGCCCTCGGCGCCCTGCGTGGCACCTTTGGTGGTGACGGCATGCAGGATCAGATCGCCACCCAAAGCCTGCTCGGTCTCGTTCAGGGCACGCTGCAGCTCGCGCATGAAGATTGCCACCGTGCGCTTGTCGGTGCCCGCCACAAACTGGGCATTGGCGTAGAACACTGACGGCTCCGGCGTCGGGAAAAAGTTGAAGCCCAGGCGCCCACCGGCCAGCAGACCCACGGTAACAATGGCCAGTGCCAGCGCGCTGGCAACGGTGACGCCGCGATGCTTCAGGCTGCGTTGGGAAAAGCGCCGGAACGGGCCTTCCCGGAAGGCATCGAAACGCCGTTCAAAGCCGTTGCGCCACCGGACGATCGGGTTTGGCCGTTTCGGCTGTTGCGCCGATCCCTGGTTTTTCTCCGGTTTGCGCTTGAACGCGTGCCGCAAATGCGCTGGCAGCACCACAAAACATTCCAGCAGCGAGGCGATCAGCACACAGATCATCACCAGAGGAATGTCGCCCAGGATGTTACCGATGACGCCACCCACGACCAGCAGCGGCATAAAGGCGGCCACCGTGGTCAGCGACGACGCCAGCACCGGCCACACCATCCGTTTGGCGGCGCCCTCCGAGGCGTAGATGGACTCTTCCCCCATGCGGGCATGGGCATCGGCGTCTTCCCCCACCACAATGGCGTCATCCACAATCACCCCCAGGGCCATGATCAGGGCGAACAGAGAAATCATGTTGATCGAACCGCCGATCAGCCAGAGCACCGCCAGCGCCGCCAGAAAGGCGGTGGGTATGCCGATAGCCACCCACAAGGCGACCCGGCCCGGCAGGAACAGGTACAACAGCCCGATGACCAGCACCAGACCGCCCAGGCCGTTAGTGACCAACAGCGAGATACGATCCTGCAGCAGTTGCCAGGTTTCGTCGTAGACTTCCATTTTGATGGACGCCGGCAACACCGGGCGGGTCTCCTCCAGCCAGCTTTGCAGCACCTCCGCCGCCGCCAGCGAGTTGCCGTTCTCCGCCCGTTGCAACTGCAGCTCCACGGCCGGCAAGCCCTGGTTTTCCATCACCGTCTGATTGTCCCGGGCTTCCTGGCGAATCACCGCAATGTCGCCCAGCTGCAAGCGCACACGGTCACTGCTCAGTACCGGCAGGGTTTCGAACTCCTGGGGACTGCGACGCTGTTCTACCGAGCGCAGTTCCCGGGTAGCATCCTGCTGGGCCATCATGCCGGCGGGTAAATCCCGCGACAGCGATGCCACCCGGTCGGCAATCTGTTCCAGCGACATGCCCAGGGTTTCCAGTCGCTCCACCGGCACGTTGATGCTCACCTGTTGCTCCGGCAAACCGCGAATGGTGATGC
>JAWOAO010000388.1:0-4799 GCA_046498485.1 Marinobacter sp.
TCCATCTGGTGGCGGGTATCTGGGGAACGTTGGCGGTGGCGCTTTTTGGCCGGGAGGAACAGCTACAAACCGGCTTGTCCTTTATGGAGCAGCTACAAGTACAACTCCTTGGGGTTGTGACCATTGGCCTGTTCAGCTTTACGCTGGCGCTGCTGTTTCTATGGATACTCAAGCAACTGACACCCCTCAGAGTCAGTGCATCAGGCGAACGGGAAGGGCTTAACGTGTCTGAACATGGCGCCCGAACCGAATTGGCAGACCTGTTACAAGCTATGGCCGGGCAGGAACAAAGCGGCGATCTGCAGCAGAAGGTTCACGCCGAGCCTTTCACCGAAGTCGGCCTTATCGCAACCCAGTACAATCGGGTAATGGCCAGGCTGAACCAGATGATCACCCGCACCCGGCTGATTGTGCGCGACATCCGCGATGGGGTAATCACCTTCAACAGCGAAGGGCTGATTTCGAGCGTCAATCCCGGCGCGGAACACCTGTTTGCACGCTCCCAGGCACAACTGATGGGCCAATCCACGGCATTGTTACTGCACCGCAATAACGCCATTCTGTATGCCCATGCCAGCCCGGAACACGTGCTGCCACGCCTCGCCGCCAGCGAAAATGTCGGGCCCCATGAACTCATTGCGCGGGGGCCCGATGACCAGCCCTTTTACATCGAGGTCACCACGGCGGCCAGCCCCACCGAAACAGGCGTGCAATACAGCGCGGTTATCCGCGATATCAGTGAGCGCAAGCGTATTGAAGAGCAATTGCACCGCCATTCGGAGCTGGCTCAGGTAACCCTTGAAGCGATTACTGAGGGCGTCATCACCTTTGATGCGCAAATGCACACGGTTTATGTCAATCCGACGGCTGCCGCGCTAACCGGCTGGCCTTCCCAGCAAGCGTTTGGCAAGCCTGCCGAGCACATATTGTGTTTAAAAAGTATTGAAGGGGACAGCATGGCGATATTACCCCTGTGCCAGCAACAGAAAAAACAATGCCTGCAGCTGATTAAAAAAGACGGCACACCCTCCGATATTGAACTGACCCCGGCCCCGTTGCATGACCATGCCGGCTATCCGGTGGGTTGGGTTGTGGTGATCCAGGATATTACCCACAGCAGGCAATTACAGCAGCAGCTAAGCTTTCAAGCGATACACGACCCTTTGACCGGACTGATCAACCGGCGCGAGTTTGAGCGTTGCCTGCAGAGCCTGATTCAGGATGTCGAGCACAATGCCAGTGAGCATCTGCTGTGTTATCTGGACCTGGACCAGTTCAAGATCGTCAATGACACTTGCGGGCACCAGGCCGGTGACGAGTTATTGAAACAACTGGCCAAAACCCTCAAACCGATGCTGCGCCAGAGTGATATTCTGGCGCGCCTGGGGGGCGACGAGTTTGGTGTACTGCTCAGTCACTGCCCTTTAAGCCAGGGCCAGGAGATTGCAGAACAACTGCGCGAAGCCGTTTGTGGCTTTCATTTTTCCTGGAACGGCCAAGTGTTCTCCGTGGGTGTCAGTATCGGCATCGTGCACCTGACCCAACCCTGCGATGACCTGGGTGTCATGCTAAGCAAAGCGGATACCGCCTGTTATCTGGCAAAAAACCTGGGGCGTAACCGAGTTCACCTGCATCTGCCCAACAGCAGTGAAGTCAAACTGCAGACCGATCAGGTGCAGTGGGTTAACCGCATTCGACAAGCGCTGAATGAAGATCATTTTCGGCTGTTCTGCCAGCCCATCATGGCGCTGGATAAAGCGAATGCTAACCCGACCCACTATGAGATCCTGTTGCGGCTCAAGGATGCGCAAGGGCAGATGGTGCCGCCCAACGCGTTTCTGCCTGCTGCGGAGCGATTTAATCTGATGCCACAGATAGACATCTGGGTCATCCGTAACACCCTGGCCTGGATGGGTGACCAGTTGCATGGCCGTTACCCAGACCTGCACTGTTCGATCAACCTGTCCGGGGCTTCCGTAGGCCACCCCGAATGCCTGCAAACCATTCGCGAGCAGTTGACCAAACACCGGGTGCAGGCCAATCGGGTCTGTTTTGAAATAACAGAAACAACCGCCATGGCCGACTTGAAAAAGGCCCAAAATTTTATCGGTGAGTTAAGAGCTCTGGGCTGCAGGTTTGCTCTGGATGATTTTGGCAGTGGCCTGTCATCCTTCGGGTATTTGAGACATCTGCCGGTGGATTACCTCAAAATTGACGGTATTTTTATCCGTGAACTGGCACGGAGCCCTATCGACCGAGCAATGGTAGATTCCATCAACACCATCGGGCACATTATGGGTTTAAAGACCGTCGCCGAATTTGTAGAGGATGGCGCCACACAGGAGATATTGCGCGAACTGGGGGTCGATTACGCCCAAGGCTACCATTTGGGCCGACCACAACCGCTTGAAAGCCTGGGGGATGTACGCGTAATGCCCCGTTAAGCAAGGCTACCAAAGAATTATTTTGGCGGCAGGTCTACTCCAGTATTTGCACGAACTCACCGATCACCTGGTAGCACAACGCCTGCGCCTCAGTCAGCTCAAGAGGTTGAAACATGTCGTTGTAAGAGCGCGGGTTCAGACGGATCACCTTGTGTAGCCAGCCATCCTCATTCTGGACCTTGATACTCTCGTAGTCTTTTATCGTGTAGCGTGATCCGGTCTGGGCATCCGCCTCGTCGGTACATTCTACAAGCACAATTTTGCCATTACGGGTGCCACCCGGCGCTTTTCTGAAAAGGCAGGTAGAGCCGTTCGGAATAATTCGGTTCATCGACTCACCCATCACACGACAGGCGAAAAAATTTTTGCTTACCCTGACGTGGTCAGGAATCGCAACCCATTCTTTTTCATCATCGAGCTGGCTATGAAGAGCGCCGAAGTCCCCAGCTGCCACTTCAAGATCGTAAAATGGCACGGCATTAATATAGGGTAAAAGCTCGACTACCGGTGCCAGAGCTGCGGCGGCTTGAACCGGCGGAATGTGAACAGGAATATGCTGTTTCAGGTAATCCCTGAGCGACTCGTCACAGGCGTACACAAAAGTTCCCCGGATACCCCGAAGCATGATGGTTTTATAAATATTCAGGATGTATTGCTTCAGCGCGTGGGGTTCATAAATGCCTTGTTTTCCGTTTCTGTCAAAATAGCTCTCTTTGTCTACAAAGATAGAATCGCTGGCTTTGTCGTACCGAATTTCATTGCCAAAAATAATGCCCGTATAATTAAGGTCGTAACCCTGAGTCGTATGAATACAACCGACTTCCGAGCCGGCTCCGGGTGTATTGATCCAGTCGGAATTGGTTCGATTCCAGCGCAACTGAAAACCATCGATTTCAATATCGTATGCGGAGGGATTTTTTTTGGAAACCCACGGCCAGGAATAGCCGGCTATAAGCCTGGACAACCCGACCTGATCGTTTTTCTGACCAACCACCCGAACCATTTCTTCAATCGAATCAAAAAGCTTGAATTCATAGCTGTCGCTGCGGAACTGTTTGCCTTTTGGCCGGCGGACGTTCAACAGGTCGTCCACAAATTTCACGAAGGGCTGGCCAGCACGAACACGAAACTGAGAAGATAAAGTCTGCACTTGGGTAAAAGGTGCCGCTTTCAGGCGGGTGAAATCTGCAGCGTTTGCATCAGATGGCTTGATCGACTGGTTTTCATCGTAAAAGAAGATCGCCTTATCAGACTGCTGGCAGACCCAATCTAACTCGCTGCAGGTGTATTTATCGAGCCCTAGAGCCTCGCACGCTTTATCAAAAGCGCCAAAATACGCGCCCAGATTGGTGCGTTTTCTAAGTCGATGAGATTCATCAACCAGCACAATATCGTACGTGTTTTTGACCAGTTCAGAGGGGCTAACCACCATATCGGCTTTCAAGCCTGCCACGCTCCGAAAGGCTTTCTTCAGCGTATTGCGAAAAGAAGTCATTGGAACAACCAGCGCCATTTTGGGCTTTGGGTACCTGTCTCGAAGTTTTCTTACAAGCCCTTCCAGCTCCTCTTCTTCGTCGGAGAACGAACGCAGGTTCAGCTCAGCATCTTTCGAGTTCAGCAACTTGAATAAAAATATCGCCAAAACTGACTTACCCGTTCCTGCGCCACCCTCAACCAGAAGGTTTTCGGTCTTTTCGTCTAGCAACGCGTAAAGCAATCCCAGCAAGCTTTGCCGCTGGTCTCGAGAAAGAGATTTGTAGGGTGAGTATTTGAAAACATCGGAATTGTCGATGGACTCAAGTGAATGCAGCACAACGCCTTCCGCTCTGAGCTTGTCCCACGCAGAGCGGAATACAAGGTTGTACAGCTCATCTCTTTGATAGTAATTATGGTCGACCAGTCCAAGGTTACCATTTAGCAAACAGTACACGCCGTCTGCCGCCATGTACTTGATGAGTCCGGATTCAACATCGAGCGTTGCTGACTTGTTGAATCGATCACTGCTGATGAGGTGTACGCTCGTCAACAACCGTTTTTCATCATGTTTGAGGTGTGTGCTCAACCGGGTCAGTGTGTCGGTCGTCTCTCCGATATAAGCCTGTTTGTTCTTGCCATCGCTTAATATATAAACCAGAGGCCAGTTGTTTCCCGCGCAGGCATTACACTGAATGTCAGCCAATGCAGCTTTTGAAAACGGGTAACGGTCAACTACCCCGCCCTAAAGGACGGGGCTTGTAGAGAACATCCTACAGGCCAGGTTGACCAGGGAAAGCGGTAACCAACCCGCTACGTTCACCACAGGTCGTTAAGACCTACCCCAGAATGCTTCCTCAGTTCTGGGCACTAGAAGACCGG
>JAWOAO010000046.1:0-5165 GCA_046498485.1 Marinobacter sp.
ATACACCAGTCGGCGTAGAAGTCGAGCATGACCGGCTGCTGATCAGCCTGAGCCTGAGCCAGCATGGCGCGAATCTGCTCGGGGTCTTCCACTTTCTGAAAATCCGCGTGGGCGGTGGCGCCGCCCTGCAGGGAGCCGGCTGAGGCAATAAACGGTGCCAGCGGGCGCAGCGGATCGTTGGCACCACTGACGGCGCCGGCCAGAAGCGCCAGACCATAGGCGAACATCACCAGACCAAGGCCTTTGCGGGTTCGTTGCCAGCCGGCTTTAGCGACATCAAATGCCCCTAGCTGAACACCGGCAATGGCGATCAGAAGTCCCCACAGGGTCAGGGCGACCCAGACCGGGATGATCCGCTCGAGCAGCCAGATCGCCACGGCCAGCAGCATAACGCCATAGAAGTGTTTAACGGTGGTCATCCAGTGCCCGGATGTCGGCAGGAGTTTGCGGCCACCTACGGCCACCAGCATCAGCGGAACCCCCATGCCCAGACCCAGCGCCAGCAGTGCGACCCCGCCAATCACCGCATCCTGGGTGGTGGATATGTACAGCAAGCTGCCGGCCAGTGGTGCCGACACGCACGGCGACACAATCAGCGCCGACAACGAGCCGATGCCGAAAATGCTGGCGACACGGGTACCGGTCAGCTTCTGACTGGCGTCATTGAGGGATTCGCGGATGAACCGCGGTAACTGGATCTCGAACAAATCAAACATGGACAGCGCGAACAGCACGAACAGGGTGGCGAAAACGCCCAGCACCCAGGGCGACTGAAGTTGTGCCTGCAGGTTGAAGCTGGCGCCGAGCAGGCCGGTCAGCACGCCCGCGGCAGCATAGGTGAACGCCATCCCCAACACGTAGCTCCCCGAAAGCAGCAGTGCGTGCCCGGTCGTGCGGGTATTATGGCCGGATACCATGGTGGAAATGATCGGTACCATCGGCAATACACAGGGGGTGAACGTCAAGCCCAGGCCAAGCAGAAAGAACAGGCCGGCAATCATCCAGATGGATTGGCTGGACAGGAATCCGGCCAATCCCGTGGCGGTCGACGTGTTGGTTGACTCCGCTGGTGCGCTGGCGCTCGCAGTGCCGCTGTCCGTTGCCGATGGCGAGCCGCCCTGAGTCTGGCCCTGGCCAGGATAATACAGGACGTCCTGGGTCTGGGGCGGGTAGCACAGGCCGGCGTTGGCACAGCCCTGGTAGCTAACCTGCAACTCCGCTTCCCGAACACCTTCGGGCAGGTTAACGGCCACCCGGGCCTCAACAGGGTCATAAAACACCATCATTTCACCGAAGAATTCGTCTTCGGTCAGGGTGCCCGGCAAGGAAAATTCCGGCTCACCGAGAGTAACGCCTTCGGTCAGTGCAGTGACCTGTATCCGGCTTTTATAGAGATAGTGTTCCGGTGCAATATCCCAGGACAACACCACGGCACCATTGTCTGTGCGGTGGCTAAACGGCAGCGCTTCATCAACCGGCAGAAAATCGCTGCTGCCATTGCCAAAAAATGAGCTGCCGGAGCTGCCAAAAGCGGAGGCAGGGGTGGGTGCCAGGGCAACCAGCAGTGCCATGAAGACCAGAGTGGTAATGAACCATCGACGGAATAAAACGGGGAAGTCCGGGAAAGCTGTCATGAATCCTTCGTTATCCTGAATTGCAGAATTAGGATGGAGTCTCTGGTTAACTCCTGAGTGACTACGCTGCCTGTGGACACAGAAGCCGCAGCAAAGTTCCCTCTGGTATTGCCAGCCTTAAAGTCGCACAATAGCCAACCGATGAATCACAATCCAGACGATCTTATCATGCTGTTTAATGACCTGTTCCGGGAATCGTTCCGGACGATCCTGGTCAGGGGCAGCAACGAACCGGAATATCTGCCTGCCAGCGAGCCCGATGGTGTCGCCAGGGTGGTTTTTGCTCACGGATACTATGCCAGCGCCCTTCATGAAATAGCCCATTGGTGCATAGCGGGTGAGCAGCGGCGGACACTGCACGATTATGGCTATTGGTATTGTCCCGATGGTCGAAGCCTCGAACAGCAGCAGGCCTTTGAGCAGGCAGAGATCAAACCCCAGGCGATTGAATGGCTGTTTTCCCTTGCCGCAGGCTCATGCTTTCATATCAGTGTGGATAACCTTGCGGGCAGTGGCGCAGCCGATGAGCAGGCGTTCTGTCGCCACGTTTACGAGCAGAGTGGGCATTTTCTGGCTGGCGGCCTGCCACCCAGGGCCCAACATTTTTTCGAGCTACTCACAGCTTTCTACGGAACCGCCGATCGCATTCGGGATGCCTGGTATCAAGACCGGGCACGAGTATGGCGGGCGGAACCTGAACATGACCAATCAAGGATAATTAAACTTCTATGACCTCTGACCCAAAGCACGCCGGCGGTTTGCGTTTCAGCGAACTTAATCTGGACCAACGCCTGCTGGATGCCATCTCCAAAATCGGATTTGAATACTGCACGCCCATTCAGGCCGAAACCTTGCCCTGGACACTGGCCTGTGAAGACCTGATCGGGCAGGCTCAGACCGGCACTGGCAAAACCGCAGCCTTTCTGATTACCGCTATTCAGACGTTGCTGGAAACGCCTGTCGAGGACAAGGATCGTTTTTCCTCCGAGCCTCGTGTGCTGGCGCTGGCGCCGACCCGTGAACTGGCCATGCAGATTGCCAAAGACGCGGAGCAGCTTTGTCAGTACACCGGTCACAACGTGGTGACGGTGGTGGGCGGTATGAATTACGACCAGCAACGCGAGCAACTGCAGAATGAAGTTGTCGACATTCTGGTGGCGACACCGGGCCGTCTGATCGATTTTCTGGGCTCCCAGGACGTATTCCTGGATCAGATCGACATCCTCATTCTTGATGAGGCAGACCGCATGCTCGACATGGGCTTCATCCCGGACGTCAAGCGTATTCTCCGCAAGTGCACCGTCAAAGAAGAGCGCCAGACTCTGCTGTTCAGTGCCACCTTTAATCAGGACGTGCTTAACCTGGCGTCCATGTGGACCTGCAACGCCGAGTTTGTAGAAATTGAACCGGAGCAGAAAACCGCGGAGCGGGTCGAGCAGACGGTGTACCTGGTGTCGGACGATGCCAAACTGCCGGTGCTGGTGAATTACCTCAAACGCCCGGAGGTAGGCAAAGCCCTGGTGTTTGCCAACCGGCGTGATCAATGCCGGGACCTGGAAGAAGATCTGAAAAATCAGGGTGTGAAGGTATCGCTGATGTCCGGCGAGATTGCTCAGAACAAGCGCCTGAAAACCCTGGATCAGTTCAAGAAGGGTGAAATTCAGGTGCTGGTAGCGACCGATGTCGCCGGCCGGGGGATCCACGTTAACGGTGTCACCCACGTGTTTAACTACAATCTGCCCGAGAATGCCGAAGATTATGTGCACCGGATCGGGCGAACCGGTCGGGCGGGCAAAACCGGTGTGTCGGTCAGTTTTGCCGGTGAAGACGATTCATTTTTGTTGCCGGCGATTGAGTCCTACATCAATCAGAAACTGAAGACTACGGTGCCGGAAGAAGAATTGATGGCTCCGATGGATAATGCACCGATTACCCGCAAGCGGGGTGGGCGCCGGCCGCAAAGTGGTCGCAGCCCGGCTGGCCGTGGTCAACGCCCTCGGCGCAATTGATAGGGCGGCTGGAGAGCAGGTTATGTTGATCGTTGCAGATGAGAATATTCCGTTACTGGATGCCTTCTTCGGGGATGTTGGCGAGATCCGCCGCGTTACCGGCAGAACGCTTACCCGTGAGCAGGTGACTGATGCGGATATTCTGCTGGTTCGCTCGGTCACCCGGGTTAACCGGGAGCTTCTTGAGGGTAGCCGTGTTCGTTTTGTCGGTACCGCGACCATCGGAACGGATCACATTGATCTTGACTGGCTCAAGGCTCAGGGCATTCGTTTTGCCGCTGCGCCGGGCTGCAATGCCAGCAGCGTGACCGAATATGTGTTGTCGGTGGTTTCTTTGTTTGCCGAACGGCGGGGCCTGGATGACTGGGCGGATCTGAGCATTGGTATTGTCGGTGTTGGCAATGTCGGCGGCGAGTTGGCCCAGGTGCTTGACCGCCTTGGCTTTAAAGTGCGCCTGTGCGACCCTCCCAGGGAAGCGCGCGAGCCTGATCTGAGTGAGACCTTCGTCAGCCTGGCCGATGCTCTGGACTGTGACGTGGTTACGCTGCACACGCCACTCACTCGCAATCAGCCCCATGCCACCCATCACCTGTTGTCCGAACAGCAGCTGGCGATGATGGGCGCCGATCAGCTGCTGATCAACGCGGGCCGGGGCGAAGTGATTGATTCGGTCGCGTTGCTGCACCGCCTGGAGCAGCCGGATGCGCCGTTGGTCGCGCTGGACGTTTGGGAACAGGAGCCCGGCATTAATCCGGACCTGGTCGAGAAAACCTGGCTGGCGACTCCGCACATCGCCGGCTATAGCCTGGAAGGCAAGATGCAGGGCACCGAGATGGTTTATCAGGCCATGTGTCAGTTTATGGGGCTGCCGGTGCGCAAGAAAGCCGGCCAGTTTCTGCCAGAGCCGGCGTTGAGCAAATTGTCGTTTACCAGCGCTGCCGAGGAAGATACGGCAGTCCGTACTGCACTCCTTGCCTGCTACGACCCCAGGCGAGACGATGCCCGGCTCCGGCTGACCCTGAAGGGCAACCCCGCAGAGCGGGCGACAGAGTTCGATCGGCTCCGGCGTGATTATCCGGTACGCAGAGAGTGTTCCAGTTTGAAGATTCAGCTCAAAGGCACCAGTAAGTCGCTTCAGGACAGTTTTCGGGCCATGGGCTTCAAGCTGAAGATCTGATCGAGACCTGGCTGGTAAATGAAGAAGGGGCGCCGCGTGCGCCCCTTCTTCATTCTTGCGTCAGACTCTGGCGTTCTGCAGGGCCGCGATTCGATCTTCCAGCGGCGGGTGGGTCATGAACAGGGCTGATAACCCCGAGCGGGCACCGCGGTTGATGCCGAACGCCTGCAGTGTGTCGGGCATCTGGTCGGGCACCTCACTTTCCTGTTTCAGCCGCGTCAGGGCGCTGATCATGGCACCGGTTCCGGCCAGCTGCGCACCGGCAATGTCGGCCCGGAATTCCCGACGTCGGGAGAACCAGAACACAATGGTGCTGGCCAGGATGCCGAGCACAATTTCAGCGAC
>JAWOAO010000185.1:0-8999 GCA_046498485.1 Marinobacter sp.
CGATTGGAGAAATTTAACCGAGAACAAGATCAAAAATACCAGTTACAGCTAGAGAAGGTTAGAAAAGATGAGCTACGTAAAGGTAGCGGTCGATATCGGCATTGTCATCGTCACCGCTGCTTTCCGGCAGCCGATACCAGGGATTCACCATAAACAACCAGCGATCGTAGCTGTAGGTCGCCGAGCCCGAAATCCGGTTCCAGCTGCGCGAGCGAGGTTCAGACTGGCCATTGGACTGATGGTTGAAACCCAGTGACACCGCGTTCAGTGTGCCCGGCCCCAGATCCCAGTTCAGGCCCTGGCGGACGAAAATCTCCGGTTCATAGTTGGTCTCGCGGAACGGTGCCGAGTCTTTGGTGTTGTAAACCTGCCAATAAGACTGCTGAGTGTAACCAAACCAGAGCGTGGTCTGGTCATCGAAGATCCCGGTCAGCAAAGGAATCTTGAAGCTGATCTGATACTTTGCTTCCTCGTACTCCAGTTTATAGTCGTAGCCGGCCTGGCCCAATCTGGGGCTGACCGGGGTTCTATTGGGGTGGCTCACATAAGTGATGGGCAGAATGTAATTCGGTCGATGGGTCAGAAACCCGCCGGAGAACGAGAAAATCGCCTTCTCTGCCGTCAGGTTATCGTCGACCATCGTGGCCATCACGCCAGTGTCTGACGAGCCCTCCGGAGCACTTGCTACCGGCTCTTGCCCGGTGACGTCATCAACGGTCCGGGTTTCTGCTGCGCGCTCGGCTCGCTCCAGGGTGCCGTCATCGGCGGCTTCTCGTGCGGCGACAGGATCACGCTGAGCGTCGTAACAGGCCAGGCGCTGGATACCATCACGAATCAGCGCACAGTCAACCGTGGCAGCCGGGTTGGGCGGCGTTTCCTCGGCGATGGCCAGTGTGCTTGCGCCCAGGAAAATCGTCAGGGCAAGTCCTGAATGACAACGCGGATGTCCTGTCATGGAAGCTCCTTAAGGCGAGGCGGTCAGGCTGAGCCAGGTGTTGGCGATGCCATAAACCCAAACGCCGAGCAGGGTCAGGGTGAGCAGCAAAAACACAATCTTGTGCCGGGTTTTGCTCTGATCATTGGCTGAGGCCACCCAGCGCAAATACATCAGGCCGATAAAGCTGAGAAAGATGCCCAGGCTGGCCACCGCTGGTAACAGCAACCAGGCCGAGTTAAGGGAATTCTCTGCTGTGGACTGACTGCCAAACCAGGCCATCGACGCCAGCAAAATGGCCAGGCTGGAAAACTCGACGATCAATAATGGCTTGCGCAAGTGATGTGGGTTGTTATCGGGCATGTGACTCCCTGATCTGACTTTGATAATTAGGAAAAGATTAGGTTAACGGGTATGGTAACCGCAAATGGCATCGGTTCTGTTATAGCCTACGAAACTGTCACTAAAATGGTTGAAATCAAATTCTGTTTCTGGTGTTTGGTTTTTTTGCTGGGGTTCAATCGCTATAATGCTGCGACCGAAAGTTTATTACGCTCAAATGCGAGGTGCATTGTGAAGATGAAGAGAGTCCTGGCTGTTGTATTGCTTGGTTTTGGCCTGGCTGCCGGTGCCGCACTGGCAAGTGTCGAAGATGAAATCCGTAGTCGCATCCAGCCGGTGGGCGAGCTGTGTCTGCAGGGAGAAGAGTGTGGTAACGCAGCGGCTGCGCCGGCAGCGGCCAGCTCTGGCCCGCGCTCTGGCAGCGACGTTTACGATGCCGCCTGCATGGCCTGCCACACCACCGGTGCTGCCGGTGCTCCGGTGATTGGCAACACTGAGCAGTGGGCGCCTCGGATCGACAAGGGCATGGACACCCTGATTGATCACGCCATCAATGGCTTTAACGCCATGCCGGCGAAAGGCGGCTGTGCCAGCTGTTCCGATGAAGAGATCGTAGCCTCCATCGAATACATGATCGACCAAAGCCAGTAATCCGGCTTTTGTCAGGCAAAGCCTCGCTCCGTGCGGGGCTTTGTTGTTTCAGAGCCCGAGGTCTCCGATCAGGGCGCTCAGGGTGGCCTTGCCCTTTTTCTGGTTGGCTTCCTTGTCCTGATCGCCCATGCCTTCCCATTTCACATCGTCTTCCGGCAGTTCATCCAGAAACCGGCTGGGGATGGTCTCCAGTTTTTCGCCGTATTGCTTGCGCGAGGCCGCGTAGGTTAGTGACAGGGTTTCCCGGGCCCGGGTAATGCCCACGTACATCAGCCGGCGTTCTTCCTCAATATTGCCTTCTTCGATGCTGTTGCGGTGCGGCAGGATTTCTTCTTCCAGTCCCATGATGAAGACATGGGGGAACTCCAGGCCCTTGGAGGCATGCAAGGTCAGCAGCTGAACCTTGTCACTGTCGTCCTCTTCTTCGCGCTGCTCCATCATATCGCGCAGGATCAGCTTGGCGATGGTGTCCTCAATGCCCAGCTCATCTGCCGTGCCTTTGCCATCGTCCAGCATGCGCTGGATTGATTCCACCAGGTACCAGATGTTCTCCATCCGCCGTTGCGCCTGTTTCGGGCTGCCGGAGTGCTGCTGCAGATACTCCTCGTATTCGATGTCGGTGAACAGTTGCTTGACGACTGGTATCGGGTCTTCCGAAAACAGCCGCTCGCAGGTTCTATCCACCCAGTGGGCGAAGCGTCGCAGGCGGTCCAGACCTTTTTCAGTGACCTGGGTCTCGGCGCCCATATCACTCAGGGCCTTGAACAGGCTGACATTGCGCGAGCGGGCATAATGACTCAGCTGCTCCAGCGTGCGCGGACCGATTTCCCGGCGGGGGACGTTCACCACCCGCAGAAAGGCGGCGTTGTCATCCGGATTGATCAGCAGTCGCAGGTACGACATCGCGTCCTTGATTTCGCTCTTGGAAAAGAACGACTGACCGCCGGAGATCCGGTAGGGAATCTGGTACGCCTGCAGTTTCATCTCCAGCAGCCGGGCCTGGTGGTTGCCCCGGTACAGCACGGCGAAAGCCCGGAATTCCAGTCCGTTCTTGAGTTTCTGGTCCAGAATTTCGGTGGCGACCCGTTCGGTCTCGGCATCTTCGTTGCGGCAGCGAATGATGCGGATTTCCTCGCCAATGGTGTGATCACTCCACAGCGCTTTCTCGAACACGTGGGGGTTGTTGGCGATCACCATGTTGGCGCTGCGCAGAATACGACTGGTGGAGCGATAGTTCTGCTCCAGCTTGACGATTTTCAGGCTGGGGAAATCTTCTTTCAGCTGGGCCAGGTTTTCCGGGCGGGCGCCGCGCCAGGCGTAGATCGACTGATCATCATCGCCCACCACGGTAAAGGCGGCCCGCTCGGCCACCAGCTGTTTGACCAGCTCGTACTGGCACACGTTGGTGTCCTGATACTCATCCACCAGCAGGTAACGGATTTTCTTGCGCCATTTGGTCAACACCTCCGCGTTGTCGCGGAACAGCTGCACCGGCAGCAGGATCAGATCATCAAAGTCGACTGCGTTATAGGCTTTCAGGTATTCCTTATAGTGTTTGTAGACGATGGCAATGCGCTGCTCGCGCTCGTCTGCCGCCTTGCTGTAGGCGTCGGACGGGCTGCGCATGGCGTTTTTCCAGGACGAGATGGTCATCTGGACGTCGTTCAGCTCATCGCCGGCATCGGCACTGGCCTCGCGCAGCATCAGGTCTTGCAGCAGGGCCTTGGCATCTTCGGCATCAAAAATGGAAAAACCGGGGTGGTAGCCCAGGTGAATGTGCTCTTCCCGAATAATGTTCAGGCCCAGGTTGTGGAACGTGGATACGATCAGGCCCCGGGCTTTGCCCCGGTCGACAATCCGGCTTACCCGTTCTTTCATTTCCCGCGCAGCCTTGTTGGTGAAGGTCAGAGCGGCAATGTGCCGGCCGGGAATGCCCAGTTCTTCAATTAGATGGGCAATCTTGCGGGTGATGACGCTGGTTTTGCCACTGCCGGCGCCGGCCAGCACCAGCAGGGGGCCGTCAGCGTAGCGGACTGCTTCACGTTGTCTGGGATTGAGCTTGTTCACAATAGAGAGGCCAATCGGGGAACCTTGCGGTGGATCAATGCGTGCGGCTATTCTACACCAGCCCGTCTTTCTGTACCTTGACGATCTGCCAGCTATGCTTGCCAGCATGGTTTTTGCTGTTGACCGACACGTGGATCTTGCGCGATGACACTGCCTTTGGACACCAGGCCCGATCGTTTGCGCCTGCTGGTGCTGACCCCGGAATACGCCGACTTTTTGTGGCTGTGC
This sequence comes from Marinobacter sp., assembly GCA_046498485.1. Taxonomy (GTDB): domain Bacteria; phylum Pseudomonadota; class Gammaproteobacteria; order Pseudomonadales; family Oleiphilaceae; genus Marinobacter. The sequence goes on from JAWOAO010000185.1 coordinate 4,223, forward strand.
GCCTTGCTGGACGACGATCCTGAAATCAGCCCGGACGCTATCTGGTGTCCGGACCTGGTGGATTGTGATGATCTTGTTCGCAACGCCAGTTTCGACGTTATCGTCTGGGACTGCATTCTTCATGGCGGTGATGAGTCGGCGTTTGTTCAGTACCTTGCGGTGGCCAGTGAAGACAAGCCGGTCCTGGCCCTGAGCGCCGAACCGTGTAATGAGCGCAGCACCCTGTTGACCCGGGACGGAGCGTCGGATTACCTGTGCCGGCAAACCCTTGATCGCTGGAGTTTTCGCCGGTCGGTCAAATACCTCTGGTACCGTGAGCAACTGTCCGAATCCGCCCATGGCCAGCTGGGCCGGGAAGTGGCGACCGGTTTTATCAACCGGGATCTGTTTTTCGATCGGTTACAGCAGGCCCTGTTGCGCGCGGAGCGTGCCGGCCAGCGACTGGCCCTGCTGCACCTCAATGTGGATGATTTCCGCAACATTAACGAAACCTTTGGCTACCAGAAAAGCGATCAGCTGATGTTCCGACTGGCGGATCGCTTGCGCCAGAAGCTGCGCCGGGTCGACTCGTTGATGCGCATTGGTGGCGATGAACTGGCGATCATTGTTGAAAAGGTGGAAGACTCCCTCGACATCACTCAGATTATCCGCAAAGTGGTGCTGACGGTTGATGAGCCAATGACTCTGGACGGTAAAACCGTCGTGATCAGCGTCAGCCTGGGGGTGGCCACCTATCCGGAGGCCGGCGACAGCCCCGAGGAGCTGCTCAGACGAGCTAATCGTGCCATGTTCGAGGCCAAACGTGACCCCGGCACCAGCTACCGTTTCTACGACCGCCAGTTGCACATTTCGGCCGGTTACCAACTCCGGCTTGAAGCCGATCTGCGCAACGCCCTGCGCGGCAAAGAGCTTGAGCTTTATTATCAGCCCCGCATCGATCTGGCGACCGAGGAAGTACGCGGTGTTGAGTGCCTGCTGCGCTGGCATCATCCGGAGCGGGGCCTGGTGGGGCCGGATGAATTCATACCGGTAGCCGAGCGCAGCGGGCTTATTGTTCCGATTGGTTACTGGGTGATTGAGCAGGCCTGCAAACGCTTGCAGGAGAGCGCCGAGCTGGGCTTTGCCGGGTTGGTGTTTGCCGTCAACCTGTCGTTCCGCCAATTCCACGACCGTAAAATGACCGAGACCATTTTCCGGATTATTTTTAACGCCAATATCGACACCAGCCTGCTGGAGCTGGAGCTGACCGAAAGCGCCATGATGCACGATCCGGAATACGCGCAGCGCTGTCTGCGCGAGCTTAATCAGCTGGGCATCAGTTTTGCGCTGGATGATTTCGGTACCGGTTTCTCGTCCCTGAGCAACCTGCAAAACCTGCCGATCTCGCTGGTCAAGATCGACAAGTCGTTTGTTCAGGACCTGGGCAAGTCGGCGGATGCCGAGCACATTATCCGCGCCATCATCAGTCTGGCGCACAGCCTGCAGATCAGTGTGGTGGCTGAGGGTGTCGAAACAGAGAGCCAGCTTGAATTCCTGCGCCAACAACACTGCGATGAAATCCAGGGTTATTACTTTGCCCGACCCATGCCCTGGGCTGACCTTGTACAATTCCTGAACCGCCGAAACCAGTCTGCTTGCCTGCAGCAGTAAGCCGCTGTACCTTTGCGCATTAATCCCGAACGCGAAAACAGACAGAGGTTGCATGAACAGTATCTCCCGGCGCATTGCCGATGAACTTGGCGTACGCGAGCAACAGGTTAATGCCACCGTCGCCTTGCTGGATGAAGGCTCCACCGTTCCGTTTATTGCCCGTTATCGGAAAGAGGTGACCGGGTCGCTGGACGACAATCAGTTGCGGGCGCTGGAAGAGCGCCTGCGCTACCTGCGTGAGCTGGAAGACCGCCGTAGCACCATCCTCAACAGCATTGAAGAACAGGGCAAACTGACCGGTGAGCTGCGCGCTGCCATTGAGGCGGCGGACGCCAAGAACCGCCTGGAAGACCTGTACCTGCCCTACAAGCCCAAGCGCCGCACCAAGGCCCAGATTGCCCGGGAAGCCGGCCTGGAGCCGCTGGCGGATGCGTTGTTTGGCAACCCCACCCTGGACCCGGAAGCCACGGCCGCCGGTTACCTGAACCTGGAAGCCGGCGTCGAAGATACCAAAGCTGCGCTGGAGGGTGCCCGTTACATTCTGATGGAGCGCTTTGCCGAAGACGCCGAATTGCTGGGCGCGCTCAGGAGTTTCATCTGGCAGCAAGGTCAGTTGAAAGTCACCGTGGTGGGCGGCAAGGAAGACGAGGGTGCCAAGTTCCGGGATTATTTTGATCACATTGAACCGCTCAAGAAAGTACCTTCGCATCGGGCCCTGGCCATTCTGCGCGGCCGTAATGAAGGCATACTGACCTACACTCTGGTGGTGGGCGACGCGGACGACAATCGCCGCCAGCCGCACCCCGCTGAGCAACGTATCGCGGCCCGCTGGGGCATTCGCGACAACGGTCGGGCGGCCGATAAATGGTTGTCGGATGTGGTGCGCTGGACCTGGCGGGTCAAGCTGTCGACCCAGATTGAAACCGACCTGATGTCTCAGGTGCGCGAAGCGGCGGAAGCCGAAGCGATTAATGTCTTCGCAGCCAACCTGAAAGACCTGCTGTTGCTGGCTCCGGCTGGGCCAAGACCAACATTGGGCCTGGACCCTGGCCTGCGTACCGGCGTGAAAGTGGCCGTTATTGATGGCACCGGGCAGGTGCTCGACCACGGCGCCATTTTTCCCCACGCCCCCCTGAATCAGTGGGATCGCGCCATTGAACAGCTGGCGCTCTGGTGCCGCAAGTACAAGATCGAACTGGTCGCTATCGGTAACGGCACCGCCTCGCGGGAAACCGAAAAACTGGTGGGCGATCTGAGCAAGCGTTACCCGGAACTGAAGCTGGCCCGGATTGTGGTCAGCGAATCGGGCGCCTCTATTTATTCGGCCTCGGAGTTTGCCTCCCGGGAACTGCCAGACCTGGACGTCACCATCCGGGGTGCGGTGTCCATTGCCCGTCGGTTACAGGATCCTCTGGCGGAACTGGTGAAAATCGAACCCAAATCCATCGGTGTCGGCCAGTACCAGCACGATGTGTCGCAGGTACAGTTGTCTCGCAGCCTGGATGCGGTGGTGGAAGACTGCGTAAACGGCGTCGGTGTCGATCTGAATACCGCGTCGGTGCCACTGCTGGCCAAAGTGTCCGGCCTGAGCCAGAGTATCGCCCACAACATCGTGGAATTCCGCAGCCAGAACGGCATGTTCAAGAACCGCAAGCAGCTGCTGAAAGTATCCCGTCTGGGCGATCGTACCTTTGAGCAGGCGGCCGGTTTCCTGCGTATTGCCAGCGGTGAGAACCCGCTGGATCGGTCCTCGGTGCATCCGGAAGCCTACGGGGTGGTTGAAGCCATTGCCAAACGTAACAACCGGAAGATCGACAACATCGTGGGGGACTCGGCGTTTTTGCGCAGCCTTGATCCCCAGGATTACGTTACCGAACGGTTTGGTTTGCCTACCATCAAAGACATCCTCGCCGAACTGGAAAAGCCGGGCCGTGATCCGCGGCCGGAATTCCGCTTTGCCAGCTTTGAGGAAGGCGTGGAAACCCTGAAAGACCTGAAACCGGGCATGGTGCTGGAAGGCTCGGTCACCAACGTCACCAATTTTGGCGCGTTTGTCGACATCGGCGTGCATCAGGATGGCCTGGTGCACATCTCGGCGCTGTCCCATACTTTTATCAAAGACCCGCGCGAAGTGGTCAAGGCCGGTGATATTGTCAAGGTTAAAGTTATGGAGGTGGACATTCCCCGTAAGCGGATTGCGCTGACCATGCGTATGGATGATCAGCCGGGCGCTGAAAGCTCTGCCAAACCGGCCAGAAGCGGTGGTAAAACCGGCGACAAAACCGGCGGCCGCGCCGATACTCGCAAGCCTCAGGGCGGTCAGGCGGAACAAGGTGCCATGGCCGGCGCTCTGGCCCAGGCATTGGCCTCTGCTCGCAAGAGTGGCCGTTAACACCACTTCATCGATTCAACAGCAGCTGCCCCTAACGCGGGGGACGCTGCCCCAACAGGAGCTCATCATGGCTGAATCCCGCCACTCCCTGTTTCATCAGTTTGCGGCCACCGATTGGGATGGTTTTCTCAAAGGCGTGGAAAAAGAAGGCCTGCGGGCAGACGCCAACGGGTTTATTGCTCAGACCCCGCATCCGCACGCGCTGGGTTCGGCCCTGACCCATCCGCGCATCACCACCGATTACTCGGAAGCCCTGTTGGAGCTGATCACCCCGGTGTTTGCAACCACCGAGGCGATGCTGGCATCGCTGCGAAACACCCACCGGTTTGTGCAACAGAATCTGGGCGATGAAGTGTTCTGGGCGGCGAGCATGCCCTGCGAAGTCGATGGTGATGCCAGCATCCCGATTGCCCATTACGGCAGCTCCAACACCGGGCAGCTCAAGCATGTCTACCGGCAGGGACTGGCGGTACGTTATGGCCGGATGATGCAGAGTATCGCCGGCGCCCACTACAATCTGTCGTTGCCGGACAGCTTCTGGAGCAAATGGCAGAAGCTGACGGGCAACCAGGAGGCGCTGAAGGATTTTAAATCGGATCAGTACTTCTGGCTGATTCGTAATTTCCGCCGGCGCAGTTGGCTGCTGATGTTGTTGTTCGGTGCCTCGCCGGCACTGGATGCCAGTTTTGTTGCCAATGTAAAACACGATCTTGGCCGCTTTGATGACAGCAGCTG
>JAWOAO010000338.1:0-12106 GCA_046498485.1 Marinobacter sp.
TCGGGGACTGGTGCTGGCAGCAAGGACAATGAATATCTCGGTCTATGACCACTTGATTGTCTCACGCGACCCTCATTTCAGCTTCCGTGAGAATGGACTGCTATGAATTCGAGTTTGCATCCTGCGGTCGAGCAACACTACGATTTTCTTAATGAGTCCCAGCTAGAGGCCGTGGGTCGGACCGATGGACCTCTCCTGATCATTGCAGGGCCGGGCTCGGGCAAGACGCTGGTGTTAGTGGTCCGTACCCTCAATATCTTGCTCCAGGAGAAAGCGCAGCCCAAAGAGATCGTGTTGTGCACGTTCACCGAGAAGGCAGCGTTCGAGCTGCGAGATCGCGTTGCTCAGGGTGCTCGCACGCTGAAGTACACGGGCGATCTCTCGCAGCTTCATCTCAGATTAAACAAGCCGGAACACACCGGACAACGTATATCTGTTTAGTGAAAAACATCCCATCAACCTAACTGCCAGAGCACACCGCCGGGATCGGCGGCGTACCAGCAACGGGGACATTGTGTGAAGTAACACCGTTTTATAACAAGCGAGAGTAAGCGAGGGGCCATCTATGAGCATCGTGCAGCACTTCCAAAACCGGTATGCATCTACTCAAGAGGAAGAGTATTCCCTTGAGGAATACCTGGAGATCTGCAAAAAAAACCCAACAGCATACGCCACCGCCGCGGAGCGAATGCTGATTGCCATCGGCGAACCAGAACTGACCGACACGTCCCGTGACCCTCGCCTGTCACGCATCTTCTCCAACAAAGTCATCAAACGCTATCCCGAATTTTCCGAGTTCTACGGCATGGAAGAAGCCGTGGAAAATATCGTGTCGTTCTTCCGTCATGCCGCCCAGGGCCTGGAAGAGAAAAAACAGATCCTCTACCTGCTTGGCCCCGTTGGCGGCGGCAAATCCTCTCTGGCGGAAAAGCTTAAGGCACTGATGCAGAAGGTGCCCTTCTATGCCATCAAGGACTCCCCGCTCAACGAAAGCCCGCTGGGCCTGTTTGACCCGGACGAAGACGGCCAGATCCTGGAAGAAGAGTACGGCATTCCCGGCCGCTACCTGAAAAACATCATGTCGCCCTGGGCGGTGAAACGCCTGCACGAATTCGGCGGCGACATCAGCCAGTTCCGGGTAGTCAAACGTTACCCCTCGGTGCTCGATCAGATCGGCGTTTCCAAAACCGAGCCCGGTGACGACAACAACCAGGACATCTCCGCCCTGGTGGGCAAGGTCAACATCCGCATGCTGGAGGACTATTCCCAGGATGACCCGGATGCCTACAGCTTCAGTGGCGGCCTGTGCAAGGCCAACCAGGGGCTGATGGAATTTGTGGAAATGTTCAAGGCGCCGATCAAGGTGCTGCATCCATTGCTGACCGCGACCCAGGAAGGCAACTACAACACCACCGAAGGCATGGGCTCAGTGCCCTTCGATGGCGTAATCCTGGCCCACTCCAACGAATCCGAGTGGCAGACCTTCCGCAACAACAAACACAACGAAGCCTTCCTGGACCGGGTCTACATCGTCAAGGTGCCTTACTGCGTGCGGGTGTCCGAAGAGATCGAAATCTACCGTAAGCTGCTGAAAAACAGCTCGCTGTCGGGCGCGCCTTGCGCACCGGACACGCTGGACATGCTGGCTCAGTTCTCGGTGCTGTCGCGCATCAAGGAGCCGGAAAACTCCAGCATCTTTTCCAAGATGAAGGTGTACGACGGCCAGAGCATCAAAGACACGGACCCGAAAGCCAAGTCCATCCAGGAATACCGGGATGCGGCCGGCGTGATGGAGGGCATGGATGGCTTGTCCACTCGTTTCGCCTTCAAGATTCTGTCGAAAGTGTTCAACTTTGACACCGCCGAGATCGCCGCCAACCCGGTACACCTGCTGTACGTGCTCGAAAAACAGATCGAGCAGGAACAGTATGCTTCTGAGATTCAGGAAAAATACCTGCGTTTTATCAAGGAATACCTGGCGCCTCACTACGTGCAGTTCATCGGCAAGGAAATCCAGACCGCTTACCTGGAGAGTTACAGCGAATACGGCCAGAATCTGTTCGACCGGTATGTCACCTATGCCGACCTGTGGATTCAGGACCAGGAATTCCGTGATCCGGAAACCGGAGAGATTCTGGACCGGGCCTCGATCAACGACGAACTGGAAAAGATCGAAAAACCCGCTGGCATCAGCAACCCGAAAGATTTCCGCAACGAGGTGGTCAACTTTGTGCTGCGGGCCCGGGCCAACAACCAGGGCCAGAATCCATCCTGGCTCAGTTACGAGAAGCTGCGCAGCGTGATCGAGAAGAAAATGTTCTCGAACACCGAAGACCTGTTACCGGTGATTTCCTTCAACCCGAAAGCCAGTCAGGAAGACCAGAACAAGCACAAGCAATTTGTTGAGCGCATGGTCGAACGTGGGTACACCGAGAAACAGGTCCGCTTGCTCGCCGAGTGGTATCTGCGCGTTCGCAAGTCCCATTAACGGCCAGCGGGAGCAGTACCATGGGGATGACCCACATTGTCGATCGACGCCTGAATGGCAAGAACAAAAGCGCAGTGAACCGGGAACGGTTCCTGCGTCGCTACCGCCATCACATCAAGAAGGCGGTGTCTGAAGCCGTTCAGAAGCGTTCTATCACGGATATTGAACGGGGCGAAAAAGTCAGCATTCCAGCCCGGGATATACAGGAACCCATCTTCCACCACGGCCCCGGTGGCCGGCATGAGGTGGTACACCCTGGCAACCAGGAATGGGTAGCTGGCGATACCATCCCGAAACCCCAGGGCGGTGAAGGCCAGGGCCAGGGGCAAGGGCAGGCCAGCCCGGACGGCGAAGGCATGGACGAGTTTGCCTTCCAGATCACCCAGGAAGAGTTCCTGGAATTTCTGTTCGATGACCTGGAACTGCCCAACCTCGCCCGCAAGAAGCTCAAAGACACCGAAGCCTTCAGTTACGTGCGCGCCGGTTTCACCAGCCAGGGCGTACCGGCCAAGCTGGATGTAGTGCGCTCTTTACGCGGCGCCCATGCCCGCCGGCTGGGCCTGGGCGGCGCCCGCAAGAAAAAGATCAAGGATCTGCAACAGCAGCTGGAAGCCTTGAAAAGCGCGCCCGATGATCTGGACCCGGCCTTCAGCCACGAAGATCAGACCAAGGTATTGGAAGAAGAAATCGCCCGGCTGCAAGCGAACGTCAAACGCATTCCCTTTATCGACGAAATCGACCTGCGTTACCGCCAGCACCAGAAGCAGCCCAAACCAGCCACCAGTGCCGTCATGTTCTGCCTGATGGACGTGTCTGGTTCCATGACCCAGATGCACAAAGACATCGCCAAGCGCTTCTTCATCCTGCTGTACCTGTTCCTCAGGAAGAACTACAAAAAGATCGAGGTGGTGTTTATCCGTCATCACACCAGCGCCAAGGAAGTGGACGAAGAGGAGTTTTTCTACTCCCGGGAAACCGGCGGCACCATTGTCTCCAGCGCCCTGAAGCTGATGCACCGGATTATTGAATCGCGCTACTCACCGGCAGAATGGAACATCTACGCCGCCCAGGCCTCCGACGGCGATAACTGGAACGACGACTCGCCGGTATGCAGCAAACTGCTGGCCGACAGCATCCTGCCGCTGGTGCAGTACTACTCCTACATAGAGATTACGCCCCAGGATCATCAGATGCTCTGGTACGAGTACGAAAAGATCATGGCGCAATTCCCCCAGAGTTTTGCCATGCAGCAGATTGCCGACCCTGGTGATATTTACCCGGTATTCCGACAATTGTTCGAGAGGAAAGTGGCATGAGCAGCCTGATTGATCGCCCGAACGCACCAAAAAGCGAACAGCCCAAGGTAGCAACGCCCATCTCCACCGGCTCGGAATGGACCTTCGAGCTGATCCAGAAATACGACGACGAAATCGCCAAATGTGCGGCCGAGTTCGGCCTCGACACCTACCCCAACCAGGTTGAGGTGATCACCGCCGAGCAAATGATGGATGCCTACAGTTCCGTGGGCATGCCGGTGGGCTATCACCACTGGTCTTTCGGCAAGCAGTTTTTGCAGACCTCCAAGGGCTACCAGCGCGGGCAGATGGGGCTGGCCTACGAAATCGTGATCAACTCCAACCCCTGCATCGCCTACCTGATGGAAGAGAACACCCTGCCCATGCAGGCGCTGGTGATAGCCCACGCCAGTTACGGTCACAACTCGTTTTTCAAAGGCAACTACCTGTTCCGCACCTGGACCGACGCCAGTGCCATTATTGATTACCTGGTGTTTGCCCGGAACTACGTGTCGGATTGCGAGGAACGTCATGGCGTGGATGCGGTGGAGCAGGTTCTGGACTCCTGCCACGCGCTGATGAATTACGGTGTCGATCGCTACAAGCGCCCCTCCCCCATCTCCGCGGCAGAAGAAGTCCTGCGCCAGCAAGAACGGGAAGAGTATCTGCAACGGCGCATCAACGACCTCTGGCGTACCATCCCCAAACCAGAGGAAGATGAGGATCCGGTCCGGCGCAAGCCCCGCTACCCGACCGAACCTCAGGAAAACCTGCTGTACTTCATTGAAAAGAACGCGCCCTTGCTGGAAACCTGGCAGCGGGAACTGGTGCGGATTGTGCGCAAGCTGGCCCAGTACTTCTATCCGCAACGTCAGACTCAGGTGATGAACGAAGGCTGGGCCACCTTCTGGCATTACACCCTGCTACACCGCATGTATGAAAAAGGCCTGGTAACCGATGGCTTCATGCTGGAATTCCTGCAAAGCCACACCGCCGTGGTGTACCAGCCTCCGTTCAACAGCCCCTGGTATTCCGGCATCAACCCCTACACCCTGGGCTTTTCGATTTTCACCGATCTGCGCCGGATCTGCGAGAACCCGACCGATGAAGACCGGGAGTGGTTTCCGGACATTGCCGGCACGGACTGGCTGAAAACCCTGCACTTCGCCATGCACAATTTCAAAGACGAAAGCTTTATCCAGCAGTTTCTGTCGCCCAAAGTGATGCGGGATCTCCGGCTGTTCGCCATCGAGAACGATGACCAGGAAGACCATTACCAGGTGACCGCCATTCACGACGAACCCGGCTACCGGATTTTACGGGAGAAACTGGCTCGCCAGTACAACCTGAGTTACCGGGAACCGAACATCCAGGTATGGAATGTCGATGTGCGCGGTGACCGGTCGCTGACCTTACGGCACATTCCGGTGGACCGGGTGCCCCTCGGCAAAGAGACCGACGAAGTGCTCCGGCACGCGCACCGGCTGTGGGGGTTTGATGTACACCTGGAAAGCGTGGATGAAGGCACCTTGACCGGGGAGCACCACTGTCCGCCAAAAGCCAGGGGGTGATCCCGAAGACCACCCCCTCAGAAGCTATCAGCCTTTAACAGACGGCAGGCCTGACAGCGCCATGGCCAATTCCTGATCATCGTACTCGTGGTCGCTCAGCTCTCCGGCAAAGTAGGCGGTGTAAGCGGCCATATCAAAGTGGCCATGGCCGCACAGGTTGAACAGGATCACTTCCGACTTGCCCTCGCGCTTGCAGCGCAGCGCCTCATCAATGGCACCTTTGACCGCATGGTTGGCTTCCGGCGCTGGCACAATGCCCTCGTTACGGGCAAACAGCACACCGGCTTCAAAACATTCCCGCTGGGTATAGGACACGGCCTCGAACAACCCCAATTCCTTGGCGTGTGACACCATCGGTGCCATGCCGTGATAGCGCAGACCACCGGCATGGAAACCGGGCGGGGTGAAGCCGGAGCCCAGGGTATGCATCTTGGTCAGGGGCGTCATCTGGGCGGTGTCGCCGTAATCGTAGGCATACTTGCCGCGAGTCAGGGTCGGGCAGGCGGAAGGCTCCACAGCCACGATCCGCGGGCTCTCGCCGCCCCGTATTGCATGACCCATGAACGGGAAGGCAATACCGGCAAAGTTGGAGCCACCGCCGGTGCAACCCACAATCACGTCAGGCCAGCAATCCGCCATTTCCATCTGTTGCATGGATTCCAGGCCGATCACGGTCTGGTGCAGCAACACGTGGTTGAGCACCGAACCCAGGGCATACTTGGTTTTCGGATCCTTGACCGCCAGCTCCACGGCTTCCGAGATGGCAATACCGAGGCTGCCGGTATGATCGGGATTCTCTGCCAGAACCTTGCGACCAAATTCAGTCAGGTTGGAGGGCGATGCCACGCAGTTGCCACCATAGGTTTCCATGACCGCACGACGGTAGGGCTTCTGATCATAGGATACCCGTACCTGAAACACGGTGACGTCCATATCGAACAGCGAACCGGCAAACGACAGCGAGGTGCCCCACTGGCCGGCACCGGTTTCGGTGGTCAGCGTGCGGATACCGGCTTCCCGGTTGAAGAATGCCTGTGGAATGGCGGAGTTCGGTTTATGGCTGCCTGCGGGGCTGCCGCCTTCGTATTTGTAGAAGATCTTGGCCGGGGTGCCCAGCGCCTTCTCCAGACGATGGGCCCGGAACATCGGTGCCGGCCGCCACATCCGGTAGACATCACGAACCGGCTCCGGGATCTCCACTTCCCGCTCGGTGGTCACTTCCTGCTCGATCAAAGCGGGCGGAAACAAAGGCTCGAGATCCGCCGGTCCCACCGGCTGCTGGGTGACCGGGTGCAGTACCGCGGGCAATGGCCTGGCAAAATCCGCCTGCAGGTTGTACCAGTATTTCGGCATCTGGCTTTCTTCAAGAAGAAACTTGGTTTGCATGAAGTTGATTACCTTGACGTGTTATTTTCGGAGGGCCTCAGAATACCCATTCAATGCCCGCATAAAAAGTTCTTCCTGGCCCTGGCTCATCACCGATGATCCAACGAAGACTTCGGTATCACCCTACGACCATACATCGCCAACAGGAACCCGATCGGGAACATCAGCACCCCATACACCGCCGCGGGTATCGACATGGTGCTGGATTCCAGCAGCGTCAGCGTCACCATCAGACCGATGGTGCCGTTCTTTACGCCAAGTTCGACCGCCACCGCCAACGACTCGCGCTGGGTCAGTCCTGCTATCCGTCCCGCCAAAAGCCCCAAAGCAATTCCGACCACATTCAGCATAATAGTTGATGGCCCCGCTTGCTTGAGCAGATCCCAGATCTGATCCCGCACACCAAAAAGCAAAGCCACAATCAGCAGCGCCAGCACCACGCCGCCGAAAATACTCACCACGCTTTCGGCCTTGCGCGCCAACTCCGGCTGGCGAGTGCGCACCAGCATGCCGATAGCCACCGGAAACAATACGATGCCAACCAGCATGACGATGGTTTTACCGACCGGCAGGGAAATATTTTCTTCGGTGCCCATGAAATGCTGAAGCGCCAGATTGGCAAATAACGGCAAGGTCAGGATGGTGATCAGACTGGCGGTTACCGTCAGCACAATCGACAGTGCAATGTTGCCCCGGGCCAGTAACACGAACAGATTGGACGTTGTACCACCAGGGCAGGCTGCGATAATCACCAACCCGACTGCGATCGCCGGAGATACCGAAAACAGATACGCCAGCGCAAAGGCCGCCAGCGGCATCAAAAAGATCTGGGCAATCGTACCCACCACAATGCCCCGTGGGTAAACCGCCACCTGACGAAAGTCCCGGGCGGTCAGAGTCATCCCGATACCAATCATGATGATAAAAAGCGCCACCGGCAAACCTGCCGAGATCAGCGGGCTGGATTCCACAATGCCTCCGAAGTTGTTTGTTATTCGTTCATTATGAGCAGAAATTAGCACACTAACAGAGAGATCTGCAGCGCAGGATGGCTACATTGTGTAACGGTAAAACCTTGAAAAACGCCCCACAAAGTTCGCAGTTTTGATCGTGTTTTCCAACGTTAATTCAGTATACTTGCACAAACAATGAAAATACGACTGACTGGCGGAGAACAACAAGGAATGAAACGTCTCGCAACCCTGGACGCATCATGGCTCGCGGTGGAATCTGAAGACACCCCGATGCACGTAGGTACCCTGCAGATTTTTTCGTTGCCGGAAGGCGCACCGGAAACCTTTCTGCGGGACATGGTTCTCCGCATGAAAGAAGCAGGTGATGTGGCAGCTCCCTGGGGCTACAAGCTGGCGTGGTCCGGCTTCCTCGGGCGCCTGGTTGCACCAGCCTGGAAGCTTGATAAGGACATCGATCTCGATTACCACGTCAGGCACTCCGCCCTGCCCCGCCCGGGCGGCGAACGGGAACTGGGCATCCTGGTGTCGCGGCTGCATTCCAACCCTCTGGATTTTGCCCGACCGCTCTGGGAATGCCACGTCATTGAAGGCCTCGAGAACAACCGGTTTGCGCTGTACACCAAGATGCATCACTCGACGATTGATGGCATCAGTGGTGTGCGCCTGATGCAGCGGGTACTGACCACAGATCCCGAGCGCAGAAACATGTTGCCGCCCTGGACGGTTCGACCAGAGCGGCGGCGGGGCAACAAAGCCGATAAAGAAGCCAGTATTCCGGCGGCAGTGTCGCAAGCCATGGACGCCCTGAAGCTCCAGGCAGATATGGCACCACGCCTTTGGCAGGCAGGCAACCGCCTGCTGCACTCGGTTCGGCACCGGGAAGATGGCCTGACCGCACCGTTCACTGGCCCGGTCTCCATTCTCAATCACCGGGTAACCGGGCAACGGCGTTTTGCCACTCAGCATTACCAGCTCGACCGGTTGAAAACACTGGCCCATGCGTCCGGGGGGTCACTGAACGACATTGTTCTGTACCTTTGTGGTACCGCTCTGCGGCGGTTTTTGCTGGAACAGGACAGCTTGCCCGACACTCCGCTCACCGCTGGCATTCCGGTGAACATTCGCCCGGCCGATGATCAGGGCACGGGGACCCAGATCAGCTTTATGATCGCTTCACTGGCAACCAATGAAGCGGACCCATTGAATCGCCTGCAACAGATCAAGTCCTCGACCCGGCGCGCCAAAGAGCATTTGTCAAAGCTGCCCCGCAGCGCGCTTACCCAGTACACCATGTTGCTGATGTCGCCCTACATTCTGCAGTTGATGTCTGGCCTGGGCGGGCGCATGCGCCCGGTGTTCAACGTGACCATTTCCAACGTGCCAGGGCCAGAGAAAACGCTTTATTACGAAGGCGCCAGGCTCGAAGCCACCTATCCGGTATCGCTGATTGCCCATGGCGGAGCTCTGAACATCACCTGCCTGAGCTACGCCGGTTCCCTGAACTTTGGCTACACCGGTTGCCGGGATACCCTGCCCAGCATGCAAAAACTGGCGGTGTATACCGGGGAAGCTCTGGATGAACTGGAGCAACTGATTCTTGCTCCCAAACTCCGCAAAACCAGAGCAAAAAAAGCGACTACTACGACTCATACGACTACGGAATAACGACGACGTCAGGCGCTGCCACTGTTCCAGTTGGCAGCGCCGACAAAAACCATCTGCAGAAACCGCGTGGTACGTTTGCGCACCTGGCCGATCTGATAATCGTCGTCTTCTGAAATACTGAGCAGATCGGTCAGACTGAACGCTACGGTGCGCACCACCAGATCGGAAGTCATGTCCAGGTCAGCATCGCTGAGGTGCTCCATCAACCGGAGCCTGCGCAGATCGTTGGCCAGCTCGCTGGCAAAGAAACGCATTTCGCTGCGGATTTCCTCCTGCACCGCACGACTCTCGCCCGCCAATCCCTGGGCCATGAACATAAAAAAACTGCGATTGGCCTGGGCGTGAGCGACAAAAATACCCACAGACTCCTCAATCAGCTTGTCTGCCTGCAGCACGTTGGCCCGTGCCTCTCGCATCATCCGACGTAAAACCAGCCCCAGCTCCTCCACCAGATGCAAGCCAAGATCATCCACACTGCGGAAGTGTCGATAGAACGAGGTGGGAACCACCCCGGCCTGACGAGTTATTTCCCGAATCCCCAGGCTGGCGAAATGCCGGCCCTTTCCAACCAGTGCCAGAGCCGCACTCATCAGCTTCTCACGGGTTTCACCCGGTCTGCGCCTTTGTTTATCTGTCATCGGTCTACCCGTACCACTTTGTCAGATCCACAAGTGTACACATTGGGCTGAAGAAAAGTTCTGCCAGCGTGTCATTTTGCGCCAACACCAAAACAAAGGTTGTTGATTTCATCATTGCTGTGTACAGTCGTACACATAAGTGAACACTTGTACACATCAGAGTAAGCAAGTATCAACAATTTCGGAGAGAAGAGCATGCTGGCACGCATTTCAAAGACCAAAGCATTGTACTGGCTGGGCCGGCAGTTACTGAACCGGGACAACCCTGCTGCCTGGCTGGACCCACTGGCTGAAACCATCAATCCGATGTGGGTACAAGCGTACACACCGGCTCGGGTAGAGCGCATTGTTACCGAAACCCCAGACACCAAAACCTTTGTACTGACACCGGCAAAGCGCTGGGCAGGTTTCAAAGCGGGACAGCATGTGAACATCGGTACTGATGTCAATGGCATTCGTCGCACCCGCACGTTCAGCCTGTCCAGCTCACCGCTGCTCTGGCAACGTCAGGGGCAGATCACCTTGACCATCAAACGCCTGCCCGGCGGCCTGATCACCAACTGGTTGCACGATTCTCTGGCCGAGGGCGACGTGATCGGACTGACTGAGGCCTTTGGTGACTTCCTGATCCCGGAACCCGCCAAGCCGCTGCTCTACATTGCCGGCGGCAGCGGCATAACCCCCATTCTGAGCCAGCTCGAAACCATGGCCGCCCAGGACTACCAAGCGCCGGTCACTCTGCTCTATTTCGTGCGGACTCAGGATGACGTGATTGCCCGGAAAGCACTGACCGCATTGGCTGAGCGCTGGCCTGTGCTGTCGCTCACCATCATCGCCACCCATGAAGGCCAGGAGGCGCGCTACCTGAATGACCACGATCTGGCGTCGGTGGCAGGCCTGGGTGAGCGGGAAGTGTACCTCTGTGGCCCGAAGGGACTGATGGATCTGGCCCACAATCTGCTGGCCGGCCGCGGTGTTAAAGCGCCGCAAATTCACTGCACCCTTTTTGCGCCACCGGCTCAGGTGCAACTGGACAGCCGCCAACTGGGCGGTGAAGTCACCTTTACCCGCAGCGAGCTGAAAGTCGGTTCCGAAGGCGATGCCAGCATGCTCGAAATTGCCGAAGCCGCCGGCCTGAAACCTCAGCACGGCTGCCGCATGGGCATATGCCATCAGTGCAGCTGCCGCAAGACCAGCGGCACCGTGGTTAACCGGCTGACCGGCACGGTGTCCAGCCCGGGTGAAGAAACCGTGCAACTGTGCATTTCGATCCCTCAGGGCCCGATTGCCCTGAATCTATAATCAAAAATTCAATACATTGCGGCCGGGTTGGCCGCAAGGAGCCAATCATGAAAAAGCTTAACGATAACCAGCTGAACCAACTGCAGAAAGACCTGGACGCCATCCGTGATGAGGTGCGGGCTGACCTGGGTGAGCGCGATGCCAACTACATCCGCCGTATCATCCGCCTGCACCGCAGCCTGGAAGTCGGCGGTCGGGTGATGCTGCCCTTCGGCTTTATTCCCCCGGTGTTTGTCGCCGCCACGGCCACGTTGGGCATTGCCAAGATCCTGGAAAATATGGAAATCGGCCACAATGTGATGCATGGGCAATACGACTGGATGAACGACCCCAGCCTGAACTCCCAGTCCTACGAGTGGGATACCGCATGCTCCAGCGATTCCTGGCGCCGTACCCACAACTACGAACATCACACCTACACCAACATCATCGGTAAAGACCGGGATTACGGTTACGCGGTGTTGCGCCTGAGTGATGATGAGCCCTGGAAGCCGTGGCATGCGGTGCAGCTTATCAACTACATCCTGCTCAGCACGTTGTTCCAGTGGGGTGTCGCATTGCATGAGCTGGAAACCGAAAAACTGCTAAGCCGCGAGATCCGCCTGCGCGACAAGCTGCCGTTCCTGAAAGACTTTGCCCGTAAAGGCGGCCGCCAGGCGTTCAAGGATTACCTGTTTTTTCCGGTGCTCACCTTGCCGGTAGCCCCGATTGTTCTCGCCGGCAACGTCGGCGCCAACCTGATCCGCAACCTGTGGGCGTCCACCGTGATTTTCTGCGGACACTTCAC
>JAWOAO010000021.1:0-6376 GCA_046498485.1 Marinobacter sp.
GCTTCCGACAACTCGAGACCGGGAGGGCAGCCGTCAATGATGCATCCCAATGCAGCCCCATGGCTTTCACCGAATGAGGTTACCGTAAACAGTTTACCAAATGTATTTCCCGACATATTTCAGCACTTTATAGAGGTTTTATAATAAATCGAACTAGCTCTTGCTGGCCTGCCATGCACGCAGATCGCGAGCCGTCACCAGGAAAACGCCGTCGCCACCGTTGTCGAATTCCAGCCAGATCAGCGGTAAATCCGGATAGGCGTCGTCCAGCGCGCCCCAGGAATTGCCTACTTCCACAATCAAAAGGCTGTTTTCGGTCAGGTGATCCGACGCACCGGCAATGATCCGGTGAGCAATAGCCAGCCCGTCGTTACCCGCCGCCAGCCCAAGCGCCGGTTCGTGATGAAATTCTTCCGGCATGTCCGCCAGATCCTCAGCATCCACATACGGAGGATTACTGAGAATGACATCATACTGCCCTTCAATATTTGCAAACACATCCGAGCGGACCGTTCGCACCCGCCCTTGCAGCCCGTGCAATTCAATGTTCGACTCGGCCACTTCCAGGGCGTCTTCCGAGATATCCGAAAGATCGACTTCGGCTTCATCAAATACGCTGGCGGCGCCAATACCGATGCAGCCACTGCCGGTGCACAGGTCGAGTATCCGCTGAACCGGTTGCATGCCCAACCAGGGCTGCAAACCGTTTTCCAGCAATTCACCAATCGGTGATCTGGGCACCAGTACCCGTTCATCGATGTTGAACGGCATCCCCATGAACCAGCCCTCGCCCAACAGGTACGCAACCGGCACCCGTTCGTTGATTCGACGATCGATACGCTCAACAATCAGTTCCCGCTCTGTTCGCACCAGGCGAGCGTCCAGAAACACATTGTTGTTCTCAAGCGGCAAATGAACACTGCGCAACACCAGTTGCACAGCCTCATCCCAGACATTGTCGGTGCCGTGGCCGAAATAAAGAGGCGAGGCCGCGAACCGGGAAGAGGCATACCTCAGAAAGTCGCGGATGGTGTGCAAATCGTCAACGGGGCTGGTCACAAAAACGTTTCCCTGATCAGGCTAAAGTAGCCGGGCATTATACGCTGATTAGGCTCAGGCCTGCAGCCTGCCCGCCGATTAAAGCGCCAACGGCCCGGAACTGCTGCGGCTGGCCTCAAAGCGATCCAGGGCCGCCGCCATTCGCTCCCGGCCCATCTGGATCAGCTCTGGCGCCTTATGGTAATCGTAGCTGCGGGACGCATTTTTAGGGATATTAACCAGCAGATCGGGCGGATAACCGGCAATCTTGTACTGCACCAACGCGCTCTGCATGGTTTCGATGGTCAGGTTCATCACATCGAACTTGCCAATACCCAGCTTGTCCCAGTCGATGGTTTCGTGATCGTCTTTTTTGCTGGCACGGCTCTCTTGTTCAACTCTGACCGCCTCATCCCGTTTGGCCTTTTTTTCCTGTTCCTGGGCTTTCTTGGCCATTTCCCGGTTGATTTTTTCTTCCGGCGATTCGCCACTGTCGATCTTGCGCGACGTCAGTGACTTCAGCGCATCCCAGTCAAACCAGCGGGACGCTTTATCGCGGATGGCGTCTACCCACTCATCGATATCACTGGCAGCGTCGTCATCCGGGGCAAATGCCGCATCGGGTATGCGTCGACGCTGCTCATCCTCACCACTGAGGTTGACCGCTACGACCAGATCGGCATGCGCCGAAATGGTGGGAATGATCGGCAGCGGGTTAAGCAACGCGCCGTCAACCAGCACCCGGCCATCCAGCACCAATGGCGTAACCACACTGGGAATGGCAATGGACGCGCGGATGGCACGATCCAGCGGACCTTCCTGAAACCAGATTTCCTTGTGTGCCAGCAAATCGGTGGCGACGGCGGTGTAGGCAATCGGCAAGTCCTCAATACGGGTATCGCCGAGAATTTCCCGAACAATCGAAAACACTTTGTCGCCACGAATGGCGCCGACCGAGGTAAAGGTCACATCGAGCAACTTGAGCACATCAAACTGACCCAGGCCGGTGACCCAGTCCTTGTAGTCCTGCATTTTGCCAGCCGCATACATACCGCCGATCAGCGCGCCCATGGAACAACCCGATATCGCGATAATGTTGTAACCACGCTCCTGCAGCACCTCAATCGCACCGATATGGGCATAGCCGCGCGCGCCACCGCTGCCCAACGTCAGGGCAACGGTTTTGCCCTTTCCCGTTTGTGCCGTTTTCTTGTCGCTGCTCTGTTGCACGCTGGCCGGTGATAATGGCGAACTCTGAACGACTGCACTGGCGCCATCGCGTGGAGGATTCAGTTCGTTTCCGCCAGCACTGCCCTGTGGCTGATCGTTACCCGTCATTGCACCTACCTCTTGATTACCAGTACTTCAATGCGATCGCCCCGGCGATTCGGGTCTGCCACCCGAACGCCAGGCCCGATGGCCAGGGTGCGCATCTGATCGCGGGGAATTCCGGATTTGCTCAATACCTCCGTCAGCGAATCCGCAGCCTTGACGGCCCGGGCAATGGCCTCATCCAGAGTTTCATCAGGACCCAGCTTTGAGAAGGCTGCCAACACCACTTCCGAGCCTTCCTCGGACGCCCAGTTGACCAGACCACGACGATCAGTGGTGGACAGGTCAAAGCGGAAGGTCACGCCGCCCTGCCAGGGCACCACGACGGGGCCCAGCACCCGCCCTGCCACCGACTGAAAACCCGGAATGTTGGCACCCGCTTCGACTTCCAGATGCTCGACCCACACATACTCGCGCATGTTGCCGCGCGTCACCGTGTACACCAGCGTCAGCCAGCGCCGACCCCCATCATCTGCCGTGGCACCCACGAAATAGTCCTGTGAAGTATCCCGACCCAGCAATCTGTGCTGTTGCAGGATCTGATTGGCCCAGACGTTACTGCGGCCACATGCCATCCCCGAACACTCAAACAGCAGCTGCCCGCCTCTTGCCTGCAACTCCCGGCGGTAATGCTCACGCGCTGCCTCACGGCTGGCATCACGATTGATTTCGAACAGTTGCCCTTGGCCCGAAACCGGCAGCCGGGCCATGGTGTCCGAGCGGATCTCGCCCCGTATTTCCCGGACCGGGCTGAACAGCACCAGGTGCCCGGAAGACCGCACCGGCTCGGTCGAATGAAGACTGGATTGGGGGAAAGCCCTGGGTGGCTCTGCCAACTCGGACGCCGTCGACAGGGGCGCAACGGCAACCAGTGCCAGCGCGGCCAGAAATCTGAAATTAATGCAAAGCACACGATCAATCATTGAACAAAAACCTTTTTATGGCGTTGGCTATAGGCGCGATATCACCGTCGAGGTGACAGTGATGCCCACCTGGCACGTCCACCGTGGTGAGATCCGGAATCAGCTCAGCCCGTTTATCCAGGCCCTGATGGTTGGCCAGCAACCCCTGCGCGGCTTTCACAAACAAGGCGGGGGTTTGAATGGCCGCCAGTGAGGCCTGCACCTGCTCTTCCGTCATCATCAAAGACGTCGGATGCCTGAGCCGGGCGTCTGTACGCCAGACAAAACCATCACCCGTGCGGCGCATGTTTCTGGGCACCAGCAAGCCGGCCGCGTCTGAACTCAGGGGGCTGAGCCCGCCTTCACGGATCTTCGCGGCGGCATTAACGTCGGGATAGACCGCGGCCGGTGCCGATCCGTTCCTTTTTTTCTGCAATGCCCGTCGAAGTTGCGGAATGGTTTCTTTAGCCGACCGGCTGAGAGCCCCCAGGCTGTCGATCATCACCAGACGGCGTACCCGTTCGGGAAACGCTGCAGCATACAAGGCACATACGATGCCACCGAGGGAATGACCCACCAGATCCAGCGGGAAACGCTCACTTTCCGGAAAATGATGGTCGATCAGTTCACTGAGATCTGCCACATAATCCATCAGCCAATAACCGTAACCGGGAGGGCGATGGCCGGAATGGCCATGACCCGCCATGTCAATGGCGTGCACGCCGGCATGCTGTGCCAGCTCCGGTGCCAGCCTGGTGAAGGTCATGGCGTTATCAAGCCAGCCATGGATCATCAGAACCGGGGGGCGGACTTGATTTTCGACAGGGGTGTGCCAGCTCAAGCCAGCCAGTGTGATGTTTTCGAGGGGCCAATGTGCTTCCCGGCAGCCGGCCGGAATGTCTTGCCCACTACCGGGTAACACAGTGTCAGTCATGCAAGGCAAATCCTACATGGTGTGAGTGGGGCGATCCGAACTCAGGGAACCTGCCAGGTAGGACTCAATCTTGGTGCGGGCGGTTTCGTCGTCGCCGTTGAACTGTACTCCGATACCCGCCGCCCGATTGCCCTGGGCGCCTTTCGGGGTGATCCAGACCACCTTGCCGGCCACCGGTATTTTTTCCGGCTCGTCCATCAGGTTGAGCAACAAGAACACCTCATCGCCGAGCTGATACTGCTTTTGAGTGGGAATAAACATACCACCCTGCCGGATGTACGGCATGTAGGCAGCATAAAGCAGCGCTTTGTCTTTGATGGTCAGGGTTAGAATGCCGCTGCGCGCGCCGAATCCGGGGCCCATATCACACACCTTTTGCGCTAAGAGTACTTGTGTCGTTAACGAATGCCGCAATGCTTCAGGAATATCGTGACAATTCACCATCATAGCAGCTGAATTTGAAGAAAGCTCAGGTTGCTTGGCGCTTCCTGGGCATCAAATCACGCCAGGCAATCAAAAGCTGGCAGGCCTCCAGTTCCGGGTTGGCGTTATAGACCGCAGCACTGCGGCTTTCCTTCACCTTCGCCAGCAATTCGTGGGCACGCCACGGGGGATTGCTGCGGGCAAGGTAGCCGAGCATGTCTGCCGCATCGGGATCCGACGCCTCACCACCGGCACTGACACGCGCCAGATCCGCAGCCCAGCGTTCAAACAGCCAGAGTGTATCCTCCAGGCCCAGCGCCTTGAACGCTTTGGCAGCGTCACCTACCAGCACCTGACCTTTCATAAACTGCCGGAAGGCGTCAAACGCGCTATTTTGCAGCGTCAGGAAATCGCCCATCGCGTAATCCAGTGCCAGCCGTGGCGCATTCCCGGCCAGCACCAGGCTTTTCGCCAGCACATCTGTCGCTGGCTGGTTACCTTCTTCCAGCTCCGACACTCTGGCTGCCAACCATTGCCCGGCCTGCTCCGCTGAGGGCAACGGGATGGTCAACGCCTGGCAGCGGGAGCGAATGGTCGGCAACACCGGCCGCCCGCTCTCTTGTAACAGCAGCAAGGTAACATCCGCCAGGGGTTCTTCGAGGGTCTTCAACAGCGCGTTGGCGGCATTGATATTAAGCTGGTCGGCCCGATCAACAATAATCACTTTATGGTGAGCAACCTGAGGCGAGGTAACCGCAAACGACGACAACGCACGAATCTGATCCACCTTGACCATTCGCGACTTTACCGGCGCATACACGCGCAAATCGGGATGGCTGTCGGCGGCTATTAACTCACACTGCTTACAGTGACCACAGGCAACCGCGGCCCCGGCGTCGCCGTTGACCGGCGACGCACACAGCAGCAGACCGGCCACCGCCTGTGCCCAGTCGTGCTTGCCGACGCCGCGCTCACCCACAATCAATAGCGCATGCGGCAGTCGGTCCTGAGCCAGGCGCTGCTGCACGGCAGACCAGGCGCCGGCCAACCAGGGCATTTGCTGTGCGATATCAGTCATGTGGTGGTGTCCGTGCAACGGGTTCAGGTTCATGGCCACGCCGTAACTGGCGCTTCATGGTGTTCAACAGCCGCCTGAGGCGCTGAGTATCTTCATCAGCTTGCGTTGCAGACGGTGAGCTATAGTAATGGCTGTTCACCCTGCGGGCAAAAATGCGCACCGTTTCGGAGATGGCCGGCCGTGCCTGCGCCATACGCTCCGCCAGCACCCCCGGCGTTTCACCCGTGCGCACCGGCACACCCACCTGCTCACACAACCGGTGCCAGGCGCCCACCACTCGCCGGAAACCATCCTGACGAGCTCCCCTGCGCATTGAAAGAGCCGAAACCAGGCCTGCCACCAGTAAGGCCAAACCGACCAGCGCGGCAGTGATATAGCCCAGTTCCCGCATACCGATGCCGCCGGGCAACCGGGACATCAGGTTCATCTGGCTCTGGCCCTGATAACCCACCACCCAGCGTTGCCAGTGATAATTGACCAGGTCCAGCTGCAGCGAAGCCCACTGCAACATCGCAAAATCGCCATAGCGCTGGGGCGAGGTCAGGTTGTTTTCGAGGAACGACCCCTCTTCCGCCATCGCCTCCCGCAAGCCGAATTCAATTCGGCTTGGCGCAATGGCCGCGGTGGGATCTACCCGCACCCAGCCCTGGTCTTCCAGCCAGACTTCAA
>JAWOAO010000114.1:0-12136 GCA_046498485.1 Marinobacter sp.
GAAAAGGCATAAATCAGGCCGAAGTTCAGTTTGTCGTGACTCCACGAGCGGTAAAGCGGATCTTCGGCTATGTAGACCAGGGTGTCGTGCATCCAGCCCATGTTCCATTTGTAGGCAAAGCCAAGCCCGCCATCGGCGGTGGGCGCCGTCACGCCGGGCCAGGCCGTAGACTCCTCTGCAATTACTTGGGCACCGGGTACGTCCTGTGTTACCACATCATTGAGATGCCGAAGAAACTCCACGGCTTCCAGGTTTTCCCGACCACCGTATTCATTGGGAATCCATTCGCCTTCCTTGCGGGAATAATCCCGATGCAGCATCGACGCAACCGCATCCACTCTCAGAACATCAACATGGTAATCCCGCAACCAATGCAGCGCAGAGGACAGCATGAAGCCGTGTACTTCACGCCGGCCAAGATTGTAGATATAGGTATCCCAGTCCTGGTGAAAGCCTTCGAATGGGTGGCCGTGTTCATACAGGGCTGTACCGTCAAAGCGGCCCAGGCCATGGGTGTCCGTAGGGAAGTGCGCAGGCACCCAGTCAAGAATGACACCCAGCCCGGCTCGATGGCAGGAATCAACGAAAGCAGCAAAGTCACGGGTGCTGCCGAAGCGCCCGCTCGGGGCAAACTGGCTGAGAGGCTGGTAACCCCAGGAACCGCCAAAAGGATGTTCCATGATGGGCAGCAGTTCAATGTGGGTGAAGCCAAGCTCGACCGCATAGGGAATCAGGTGCTCGGTCAGCGACGCCCAATCGTACATTTCGCCATGATCACCGCCATGTTTACGCCAGGAGGCAATGTGAACCTCGTACACGGAGACCGGGCTGACAGGGGCCAGGGCGTCGCCCCGCCGGGCCATCCAGTCGCCATCATTCCAGCTGAACGGGGAGGTGTCCGCGACCACGGACGCGGTACTGGGCGGTGCCTGGGTGGCGAGCGCCACCGGATCGGCCTTGAGCACCACCTCACCAAGACTGTTAAGGATCTCGTACTGATACACTTCTCCGGGCCCGAGCCGGGGCAGGAACAGTTCCCAGATGCCGGTCGGCTGGCGCTTGCGCATGGGATGACGACGTCCGTCCCAGCTGTTGAAATCACCCACCACCGATACCCGCTGCGCATTGGGAGCCCAGACGGCAAACCGCACACCTTCTATGCCGTCGACTTCCGTGGGCTGGGCCCCGAGGCAATGCCCGATCTCACGATGGGTACCCTCGCCAACAAGATAAATGTCCAGTTCGCCCAGCAGAAGGCCAAATGAGTAAGGATCCTCTGTCTCCTGTATCACCCCGTCCGGCCAGCGAATTCGCAGCCGGTAAGGCGCGGCGTGGGGCACCAGGCCAGCGAACAGACCCGGTATCTGGATCGACCTCAGGCTGCATCGCAAGTTGCTGTCCTCACTATCGAGCACATCGACCCCCAGAGCACCTGGCACATAGACCCGCAGAACCATGCCGCCGGCAGTTTGATGAATGCCAAGCACAGAAAACGGGTTGCCATGACGGGCATTTGCCAGCGCCTCAGCATCCGTTCGGGGAAGCCCGACATTCTGAGCATTGGGTGATTTTTCAGCAGCTTCAGACATTCCCCTCTCCCTTGTTCATCTGATCAGCGATAGCAGCCAGTCCGCGCAACGGCACCCTGAGCCAGCCAGGCCTGTTGGCGGCCTCGTACGCAATTTCATAAGCGGTTTTTTCCAACAGGAACAACTGCAGGGCAGCGTCCTCCCCGCCCGGATCCTGCCATTGGTGGGCAATGCCTGCGGCGCTCTGGCGATAGTTCTGCAGAAATACCTGGCTGCCGGTGCGCCGGTATTCGCCAGCTACTTCCAGACTCCGGGGGCTCGCGTTCGGGCTGGCCTCCGGTGACGCCGCCTTCTCGCCTATGACCGCGCCTGCGTAATCGAAAGACCGCAACATGCCTGCCACATCCTTCCAGGGGCAGTCCTTCGCCCGTCTTTCGCTCAGGGGGCGGGCCGGTTCTCCTTCAAAGTCGATGATATACGCATCATCCTGGGCAACCAGGACCTGACCCAGATGCAGGTCACCATGGATTCTTGTCAGAAGGCTGCCCTTGGCAGAGGATGCCAGGTTTTCAGCAAGGCTGATCAGACTGTCACGCTTTTCAAGGATCTGGCTGGCCAGTCGCTGGTCGTCTTCTGACGCGTTCCGGGCGTGTTTGTGTAAAAGATCAAGTGCCTCCTGCACTCGCAGCCCGACCCGCCCGGCCCAGAGTCTGACCTGTTCCTCACCCGCCAGCTCAGGGCGGAATGCAGGGTTTTCACTGGGTCTGGCCAGCACCTGGTGCAACTCTCCGAGACGCTGCCCCAGTTTCACGGCAAAAGCTTCCAGTTCATTAAAAGGGCTGAAGCCCTTTTCCAGCGTGCCCCCATCTTCGAGGGTGGCTTCGTGCATTGCCCGCTCCAGTCTGGCCCGGGTCCACGACCAGGCATCGCCCTGATTCTCGATATAGCCCTGGGCCAGAATCAGGGTGTGGGGCTCCTCCCCTTCTCCGTGGCGCGCCACATCGCCGTAAAAAGGCGGCACATGGGTGTAGTCATTGGCAGTGAGGTAATGGGCAATCTCAGCTTCCGGATGAATACCTGCCTCCAGGCGGCGCAACACTTTGATCACCACCTGGCGACCAATGACGATAGAGCTGTTGGACTGCTCGACACCCTGTGACACAACCTCAACATCGACAGGAAGTTCGAGACCCTGCAGCAGCGAAGTGGGCGAAAACCGTAGCTCACCATTGCCACAGGGAACCCGTGCGCCCTCGCGCAAATGCCTCAGCAGGCACAGGCCAAATTCTTCCACCACCACTGCATCCGTCAGCAGGCCGACCTTTCGGCCCCGGCGTATGCGGGCCATGGCCAGCTGCCGGGCAAGAACCTGGGTTCTGTCCCCTTCGCTGACGAACGCGAGGGGCAACTGATAGCGATCTGATCCGCCGGTGTGACGGACCTGAATCTCACCCATCAGGAATTCGTTCCCCGGATCACCAATCGGATCCGCATACTGGACATCCACCGATTCAATCCGGGCCTGCTTGGCTCCGAACCAGCGGCGCTTCGGCAGATACTTCGGCAGAACTTCCCTCTCCAGTTCTCTGCGGGGCCCGGGCTCCAGCACTTCCTGCAGATGACGCCGGGTGATGAGCGTGACGTAATCAGGCATGGGTTCCGGCGCCCGCATGTGCCAGGAAGGCATTTCCGACTCGCTGGCCATCAGAAACCAGAAAAATCCGTAGGGAGAGAGCGTCAGGTTGTAATGGGTTCCCTCCACTGGAGGAAATGCACTCCCCCCGGTCATTTCCACTGGCACTTTGCCCTGGAACTCGGAGAGGTCCAGCTCCACTGCCTGGGCGGTCCGGGCTACGTTGGCAACGCAGAGCAGAAATTCCGTTTCACCGTTCGCTTCGGTCAGCTCACGCATATAGGCCAGGATATTGCGGTTGGCGGGATACAGCATGCGCATGCTGCCCCGGCTGAAGGCCCGGTGCTGTCCGCGCACCGTCAGCATCCGACGCATGCTGTTTAACAGGGAATGGGGGTCGCCCATCTGGGCTTCTACATTGACTGACTGGAAGCCGTACAACGGATCCATGATGGGGGGCAGCACCAGCCGGGCGGGATCGGCACGGGAAAAGCCTCCGTTCCGGTCCATGGACCACTGCATCGGTGTGCGCACCCCGTCCCTGTCGCCCAGATAGATGTTGTCGCCCATGCCGATTTCGTCCCCGTAATAGAGAATGGGGGTGCCCGGCATGGATAAAAGCAGGCTGTTGAGAAGCTCCACCCGGCGGCGATCCCTTTCCAGCAGAGGTGCCAGGCGACGACGTATGCCCAGGTTGATCCTGGCGCGGCGATCCGCTGCGTAATGGTTCCAGAGGTAGTCCCGCTCTTCGTCGGTGACCATTTCCAGGGTCAGTTCATCATGATTGCGCAGAAAGATCGCCCACTGACAATTTTCCGGAATCTCTGGCGTCTGCCGGAGAATATCCGTAATCGGGAAGCGATCCTCCTGCGCCAGAGCCATGTACATCCGTGGCATGAGAGGAAAGTGAAAGGCCATGTGGCATTCATCCCCGTCACCAAAATAGGGCCGGGTGTCTTCGGGCCATTGATTGGCCTCGGCCAGCAGCATCCGGTCAGGGTAGCGTTCATCAATCACCGCACGGATGCGCTTCAGGACATCGTGGGTTTCGGGCAGGTTTTCATTATTGGTGCCCTCCCGCTCGACCAGATAGGGAATGGCATCTAGCCGCAGCCCGTCCACCCCCATGTCCAGCCAGTATTCCATGACCTCGAGAAGTTCAGCCAGGACCTGCGGATTGTCAAAATTGAGGTCGGGCTGATGGGAGTAGAAGCGGTGCCAGAAATAGGCATTGGCAACCGGATCCCAGGACCAGTTGGAGGTTTCCGTATCAGTGAAGATGATCCGGGTGCCGGGGTATTTGGCATCTGTGTCCGACCATACATAAAACTCCCGCTCAGGCGATCCGGGAGCGGCCTCCCGGGCCCGCTGAAACCAGGGATGCTGGTCCGATGTATGGTTGATCACAAGCTCGGTAATAACCCTCAGGCCGTGCCGGTGAGCTTCAGTGATAAACTCCTGTACGTGTTCCACCGTCCCATAGTCCTGGCTGACATTGCAGTATTCGGCAATGTCGTAACCATCGTCACGGCGGGGGGACGGATAAAACGGCAACAACCACACCGCATTGACCCCCAGGCTCACGATGTAGTCCAGTTTCTGGATCAACCCCCGGAAATCACCGATGCCGTCGTTGTTGGCGTCAAAAAATGACTTCACGTGCACCTGATAGATGACGGCGTCCTTGTACCAGAGGGGATCGTTCAGAAAGGCCTCTGTGTCCGGAGTCTCTTGTTTGTTACTGGCATCCATCGTGGTATTTACCTCCTTGTGTCAGTCACTCAGGCTTCGGGCTCGTCCTGCGGACAATCATGGTTCAGGGCAGGTTTACCCTCCAGATACCAAAGGGAAGACCCGAGGGATCAAGATGGGTCCACTGCCATTTCCCGTGCCAGGTCCAGCTATGGCCGGTCATCAGATCTTCCGCATCCAGGGCCATGTGATCCGGGAGCCCGAGTTCCCAGAGCGGCAACTCGAAATCGCCCCCCTGGGCCTCAAAGGGGTCGAGGCTGACCACCACAAAAATCACATTGCTGTTATCGGGGGTGCGTTTGCAGAAATACAGCAGACGGTCATTGTTGATGAGATGAAAACTGATACCCAGGTGACTCTGGAACGCCGGGTTCTCCCTGCGGATGCGGTTGAGCTGGGCAATCTCGTAAACAATGTTGCCCGGTGCACGGTAGTCCCTTGGCCGTATCTGGTATTTTTCCGAATTGAGATACTCCTCCTTGCCCGGCACGGGCTCGCTTTCGCAGAGCTCATAGCCGGAATACAGGCCCCAGGAACCGCCCGCCAGGGCGGCCAGGGCAGCGCGGATCAGAAATCCCGCACGGCTGGAGGAATGAAGGAAATACGGATTGATGTCCGGGGTATTAATAAAGAAATTGGGGCGGTATCCGTAGCGCCACGGCGGGTGGCACAGCGTTGTCAGATATTCCGTCAGTTCAGCTTTTGTGTTGCGCCAGGTGAAGTAGCTATAACTCTGGTTAAAGCCCAGCTTACCCAGATGCAGCATGACCGCGGGTCGGGTAAAGGCTTCAGCCAGGAAGATAATGCCCGGGTCCCGGCTACGGATATCATCGATAAGCCATTCCCAGAAGGGAAAGGGCTTGGTGTGGGGATTGTCGACCCGGAAAATGCGCACGCCCTGGTCGATCCAGCCCTGAACCACGTCCCGTAATGCCAGCCAGAGGTCCGGTATGGCCTCTTCGGCATAGAAATCCACATTGACGATGTCCTGATACTTCTTTGGTGGGTTCTCGGCATAACGGATCGACCCGTCAGGACGCCAGGCAAACCAGCCGGGGTGCTCCTTCAGCCAGGGGTGATCCGGCGAGCACTGGATGGCAAAGTCCAGGGCAATCTCCAGCCCATGTGCCGCGGCAGCTCTTTCCAGCTCCTGAAAATCCTCAAAAGTGCCCAACTCCGGATGAATGGCTTCATGGCCCCCCGCTTCGCTGCCGATGGCATAAGGACTGCCGACATCGCCCGGCTCTGCCTCCAGCGCGTTGTTTTTGCCCTTACGGTTGGTCCAGCCGATGGGATGGATCGGGGTCAGGTAGAGCACATCAAACCCCATATCGCGGATCATCGGCAAACGTTTCCGGACATCCCTGAAGGTGCCATGACGGTCGGGGTCATCGGTTTCGGAACGGGGAAACAGCTCATACCAGCTTGCAAATCGGGCTTCGACCCGATCGGCGTAAAAGGGGTATTCAATGGCGCTGCGAACCCGGTGGCGGCGAGGATCGGCTTTTTGCATGAGCCGATGGGTATCCGGGTCCAGCATGAGGCCCACTTTGTCGCTGTCGGTACTGCTCTCTTCAAGCTGCGCGTGCACGGCACTGAGGGCTTTATAGCTTTGCCCTTTGAGGCGCTGCAGTGCTTCGGCAATCAGAACACGTCCTTCCTCGAGTTCAAGGCCAACCGGCACGCCAGCATGGTGCTTCTTGTAGAGTTCATCACGGTAGCTGCCGAAGACATCCCACCATGCTTCAATCAAAAAGTGGTGCCGGCCGATATCTTCCGGCCTTATTTCTGCTTCCCAGAGATCGTTGCCAAGCGGAGTTACCTGGCTCATTGGCTGGGTCTGCCAGACTCCACCTTCTTTGCGCCAGCGCACCTCAGCACAGAGCAGATCGTGACCGTCGGCAAAAATGACGGCGGTCACCGGAACCGGATCGCCAACGACGGCTTTCGCTGCAAACCTCCCCTGATCGAGACTGGGTTCAATCGATTCAATGGCAATTCGGGGCGCATTGACCGCACTCAGCGCCCCTTTCAGGCCATTGCCTGCACCGACCTTCGACGTCTTGCGCACTGCTCTTTTCACCGGGCTGTCTCCTTTGCCTCTCTCGCAGCAAACCATCGCCGCCCGCTCCTTCCGGCAGTCTTTCATTCAGGCCCGGAGAAGCGAAAACATCTGCGTCGTTATCGTCAACACACTGCTGAACTTATTTCGTGCTTTTTTTGGCACGGGTACTCGTCGGCTTTTTGGCGCTTGGTGCCCGGGCCTTGGGAGTTTGATCTGTGGTATTCCGGGTTCGGCGCCTGGGCTTTTCTTCGGGGACGGCGCCCGATGTTTCCTGCGGCGGCAGTTCGTTTGCATGCGGGCTATTGGCAAGGGACTCATCCGCGCTGACCATTTGCAGTGCCAGCTCCCAGTGACGCTCCTCCTGCCCGGTAGGTTGACCTTCCGATTCCCAGAGATAATACGCCGCTTCCTGAATTCGAACGTCTTGATCTATCACGCTTGCCTCCTTTTTTTAACCTTGACAGCTTCTATCCTAAAGATGCCCTGACCCTGAATCGGTGTTCCTGCTTTTAACGGCAGGCCCGATCAAGTTCAGACAGCGGCGCGCAACTCCAGTATCCATTAGACGGATTCTGGAATCAATGGCGCAGGCCCCGATGGTTCAAAGTCCCGGGGGATGCCTGTTTCCGGCCCTCTCTACGGCCGCTATCGAGCTCGCGCAGACGCTGCCGGACCCCGTCAACACTCAGCATTTTTCGCGCATCCGGCGACCATCGGCGTCGCCAGTTGGGATGTTCGGTAATGGTGCCGGGGAGGTTCGCCTGCTCTTCAAGCCCCAGCAGGTCTTCTACCGGCAGAATGGCCAGCGGGGACCGTGTGCACCCAAGGTGTTGCACGCAACCGGCCAGAACCTGGGAGACGGGAATATCCGACGCCTGCAGCGCTGCAGCGGCAGCCGGCACCGCCAGGCCGAGCACTCGCGCCAACCTGGCGCGGTCTTTCGCGCGGGTTTTCCGTTCGGTTTCGACGGTCCCGGTTTTCGGCAGCAGGCCAAACTTTGCCCGCCATTCGATATCGCGACCAGCCCACCAGCCGGCCACGGTAGGCAGATCATGGGTGGACGTCGTGGCCATAGCCGCCGGCGACCACTGATCAGGTGGCAGGAAGTCGCCCTCTTTATTGCGCTCAAACCAGAGCGCATTGATGCCCATAATGCCGCGACCCGAAAGCTTTTCCCGAAATCCGGACGCCACCGTGCCCAGGTCCTCGCCAACAACGACCGCCTGGTGCCGCACCGATTCCAGCGCGGTGAGCCTGAGCAGATCTTCCAGCGGAAATCGCACATACCCGCCCTGGTCTGGCCGTTTTCCCGCCGGCACCAGCCACAAGCGCAGAAACCCCAGAATGTGATCAATCCGAAGGCCGCCGGCATGGGCGAAGTTAGCCCGCAGCGTGTCGATAAAGCTCCGGAAACCTGAACGCATCAGGCCATGGGGGGAAAAAGAACACAGACCCCAGTCCTGACCGTGCACATTGAACGAGTCTGGCGGCGCGCCAATGGAGACACCGGTGAGCATTTCCGCCTGCCGGCTCCACGCCTGACTGCCGGAATCGTCCGCGCCCACGGCAAGGTCCGCAATCAGACCAATCGCCATGCCAGCCTCTGTGGCAGCGTTCTGCGCCCGCTGCAGGCCATCCGCTGCAAGCCACTGCAAGAATGCATGGAAACCCACCTCAGCGGCGTGGTCCTGAGCAAACTTTTTTACCGCCGCACTCGCAGGATCACGGAATGCTGCTGGCCAGTTCCGCCAGCTACCGGGCCCCTGCTGTTCTGACAAGACCTCGAATCGGCAGTGATCCTCCAGCGCCTCTGCGCCCTGCTCCCGAAATGTCATGAACTGCTGGTACCGGGCGCTGTCGTTGTGGTCTCTGGCCGCAGTAAAGTCCTCGTACAGGGCCCGCAGCCATGTGAGTTTGGCTTTACCCACGGCAGGCCAGTCAATCAGCTCCAGCGATTCCAGAGTCTCAAGACGTTGCTTCAGGCCGCAACGGGTGACAGCGGCCTGCACCCTGGACTTGCCAAAAATACCCTCGGGGGCACAATAAAGGGCATTGCGCAGAAGTCGACTCGAGGGAGAATAGGGGCTGTAGTGCTCCGGATTTGAACTGAACATGGCGTGAGTCGGGCTCACGGTTACCGCCGAGGCACCCTCATCTGCGGCACTGCGGCACAGATTCTCCAGCGCCCTGGCGTCCCCTGCGCCACCATCACCCGGCCGGCGCAGTGCATAAAGCTGCGCGGCCAGACCCCATAGTTGCGTCGAGCGGTCACTGGAACGACCGGCAGGGCTTTTGCCCACGCTGTCCTCGACAGCAAAACATCTTGCTGGAGCAACCGCCAGAGTCAGCCGGCTACCTCCGATGTTCAGCTGGTGATAGCCCAGCTCGGCGATAGCCGGAATCCGGCCTTTTGCATCGACTTGGCCGCTCTGGTGCCGGCCACTCTCGAGCTCAATCACATAGTCGGTAGCGGGAGCCAGGGGACAGGACAAGGCAACGGCAAATCCCTGGTCGGCAGTCACCAACGGCGGAAGCTGAGCCGGACTTTCCGGGTGGTGAAGCCGCTGCAATGCTGCCAGACTGCATCGTATTTCTTCGTCGCTGCTGGCCGGAAAACCAAGGTGCGACAACAACAGCCCCTGGATGTCAGGCCCAAGGTGTTGGCTGCGACCCTCGCTGTCGGTCCATTCAAGGATCAGGCCTGCCGCCCGGGCGAGTTTTTCTAGAGCATTCTCAGTCATCGGCGCGCCATGACGTTTCGGTATTTACATGTGTCCACTGCCACTCACGGATCTCCGGCATGTCCTGGCCGTAGGCGCGAATGTAGTGGCGGTGCTCTGTGCGCCGGTCGCGCATCTGCTGCCGCAGCGACGCCGCGCGGTAGCCGAGGCTGGGCACCCGGTCGATCACATCCATCACCAGATGAAAGCGATCGAGGTCGTTGAGTACCGCCATGTCGAACGGCGTGGTGGTGCTGCCCTCTTCCTTGTAGCCCCGCACATGCAGGTTATGGTGATTGCTGCGCCGGTAAGTGAGGCGGTGAATCAGCCAGGGATAACCGTGGTAGGCGAACACCACCGGCTTGTCGGTGGTGAACAGGGTATCGAAGTCACGGTCTGACAGCCCGTGCGGGTGCTCCTCCTGCGATTGCAGGGTCATCAGGTCCACCACGTTCACCACGCGCACCTTGAGATCCGGCAACTGCCGGCGCAGGATGTCGGCCGCCGCCAGCACCTCGATGGTGGGCACGTCGCCGGCACAGCCCAGCACCACATCCGGTTCGCCGCCGACGTCGGTGCCGGCCCATTGCCAGATGCCGATGCCGGCGCTGCCGTGTTTGATGGCGGCATCCATGTCGAGCCACTGCGGCTGCTTCTGTTTGCCAGCGACGATCACGTTCACCAGATTGTGCGAGCGCAGACACTTGTCGGTCACGTACAACAGGGTGTTGGCGTCTGGCGGCAGGTACACACGGATGACGTCGGCCTTCTTGTTGACCACGTGGTCGATGAAGCCCGGGTCCTGGTGCGAGAAGCCGTTGTGATCCTGGCGCCAGACATGTGAGGTGAGCAGATAATTGAGCGAAGCGATTGGCCGGCGCCAGGGAATCTGGCGGCAGGTCTTGAGCCACTTGGCGTGCTGGTTGAACATCGAATCGACGATGTGGATGAAGGCCTCATAGCACGAAAACAGACCGTGCCGGCCGGTAAGCAGGTAGCCTTCAAGCCAGCCCTGACAGGTGTGCTCGGAGAGGATTTCCATCACCCGCCCGTCCGGTGACAAACTCTCGTCGTCCGGCAGGGTTTGCGCCATCCACGCACGATCGGTCACTTCGAACAGCGCGCCAAGACGGTTCGAGGCGGTTTCGTCGGGCCCGAATACGCGGAAGTTGCGGCGCTGGCCGTTGCGCTTCATCACATCGCGCAGGAACCCACCCATCACACGCGTAGCCTCAGCCTCAACCGCGCCGGGCTGCGCCACCGCCACGGCGTAGTCGCGAAAATCGGGCAGGCGCAGATCCTTGAGCAGCAGACCGCCGTTGGCATGCGGATTGCTTCCCATGCGCCGCAATGCCTGCGGCGCCAGCGCTGCCAGCTCGGGCTTGGGCGCGCCATGCTCGTCGAACAGTTCCGCAGGCCGGTAGCTCAGCAGCCACTGCTCAAGCAGCTTGAGATACCCGGGATTGGTGGCCAGATCGCCGAACGGCACCTGGTGCGAACGCCAGGTGCCCTCCATTTTCTTGCCATCGACTTCTTTTGGCCCGGTCCAACCCTTGGGCGTGCGCAGCACAATCATCGGCCAGCGTGGCCGGGATGTGACGCCGTTTGCCCGCGCCGCACGCTGGATCGCGGCGATATCCCCGATCACCGCATCCAGGGTCGTGGCCATCAACTGGTGCATGGTCTGCGGATCATCGCCCTCGACGAAGTATGGCTGGTAGCCGTAACCGGTGAGCAGGCTATCCAGCTCCGCGTGCGGGATGCGTGCAAGCACCGTCGGATTGGCGATCTTGTAGCCGTTGAGGTGCAGGATCGGCAGCACTGCGCCGTCGGTGACGGGGTTGAGAAACTTGTTGGAGTGCCAGGCGGCAGCCAGCGGCCCGGTCTCGGCCTCG
This sequence comes from Marinobacter sp., assembly GCA_046498485.1. Taxonomy (GTDB): domain Bacteria; phylum Pseudomonadota; class Gammaproteobacteria; order Pseudomonadales; family Oleiphilaceae; genus Marinobacter. The sequence goes on from JAWOAO010000114.1 coordinate 11,595, forward strand.
CCGTCGCCGATGACGCAGGTGACAATCAGCTCCGGGTTGTCGAACGCCGCACCGAAGGCGTGCGACAGTGAATAACCGAGTTCGCCGCCCTCATGGATTGAGCCCGGGATCTCGGGCGTGACGTGGCTACCGATACCGCCGGGAAAGGAGAACTGGCGGAACAGCTGCTTGATACCTTCGGCATCCTGTGACACGTCGTGATAGTGCTCGCTGTAGCTGCCCTCAAGCCAGGTATTGGCGGCCAACGCCGGGCCGCCGTGGCCGGGGCCGGCGACGTAGATCATATCGAGGTCGTGCGCCGCGATCACACGATTGAGATGGGCATAGATGAAATTGAGCCCCGGGGTCGTGCCCCAGTGGCCGAGCAGTCGCGGCTTGACGTGCTCAATCTTCAGGGGCGCCCGCAGCAGCGGGTTATCAAGCAGATAGATCTGCCCAACGGAAAGATAATTGGCCGCACGCCACCAAGCATCAAGACGCGTGAGTTCATCGATGGTCAATGCAGACAGCGCGGCGGCATCACCCCCCGTGTTCTTTTGCAT
>JAWOAO010000196.1:0-5513 GCA_046498485.1 Marinobacter sp.
GGCATCCATGAAGGTCGACTTACCCGCCCCGTTGGGGCCGAGCAAGCCGATACGCGAACCGGGCAGCAGAGTGATGTTGATGTTGTTGAGGATCACGGTATCACCGTGACCAGCCGCACCGTGGCGAATCGACAGCAAGGGGTTGGAGACTTTGTCAGCCATGGGAAATTCGAAGCTGAATGGCGAGTCCACATGGGCCGGAGCGATGCGTTCCATACGCTCCAGAGCCTTGACCCGGCTCTGCGCCTGGCGGGCTTTGGTGGCTTTGGCCTTGAACCGGTCGATAAAGCGCTGGATTTCAGCAATGCGAGCCTGTTGACGCTCAAAACTCGATTGCTGCTGGGCCAGTCGTTCACTGCGCTGAACCTCAAAGGCCGAGTAATTGCCAGCGTAGAGCTCCAGCTTTTTCTGGTCGAAATGCACCAGATGGGTCGCCACCCGATCCATGAAATCCCGATCGTGGGAGATGAATAACAGTGTGCCAGGGTATTTGCGCAGCCAGTTTTCCAACCAAAGACAGGCATCAAGGTCCAGGTGGTTGGTGGGTTCGTCCAGCAGCAACAGATCCGACGGCCGCATCAGCGCCTGGGCCAGGTTCAGACGAATGCGCCAACCACCCGAGAACGCCGATACCGGCCGTTCGGCATCGCTGTCGACAAACCCGAGCCCCCGGAGCAGAGCTTCTGCCCGCCGCGACGCAGACCAGGCTTCGTGAATGTCCAGCTCGCCATGCAGCCGGGCAATGGCGTGGTCGTCGCTCCGGGCTTCCGCGTCAGCCAGTTCTTGCTCCATGCGTCGAAGTTCGAAATCGCCATCCAGCACGAAATCCCGGGCCGACCTTGAGCTGGCCGCCACTTCCTGCGCCATATGAGCAATTCTGCAGCCACCCGGCAGGGAAACAGCACCTTGCTCTGGTGCAAGCTGGCCCAATAAAAGCTGAAACAGGCTGGATTTGCCGGCACCATTGGCTCCGACGATGGCAACCCGCTGGCCGGGCTGTACCGTGAGGCTGACGTTCTCTAGTAACCAGACGCCGCCTCGTTGTAAACTGAGATCGGTTATCGTTAGCATAGATGTATTTATCCATGGATTTCAGCCAGGGAGGCGCCCCATCATGACCGTTCTGCAGACAGAACCGCTGGCCCTGCCGGCAGCAATGGAACCGGACAATCCTCTCTGGCGTTATGCACTGGCCTGCTGGCAAAACCCGGAGCTGGCCGAGACCTGCCTGGACTTACAAGCACAGGACTGGAGTGTCACCCGTATACTGTGTGCCGGCTGGCTGGGCGTGAACGGTCGCGAGTTCACCGGTGTTGAGGATGCTAAGGTAACAGAGTGGCGAGCCCGTGTAACCGGTAGTATCCGGTCGGCACGCAAATCGATTCCCCGGCATCATAATGCTTGTCATGATCTCCGGGAAGCACTGGCCAGCGCCGAATTACAGGCCGAAAAAAACGAACTGGCGTTGGCCTGGCAAACACTGACATCCCGTAACCCGGAGACTGGCAAGATGCTCGATCGCAAAACCGCCACTCTGCAGAATTTGCTCGCTGCAGCGCCGCTTCGGGACGCCGAAACCGAGGCAACAGAGCCACTGAAAACGCTCGCCATCCTGTTGGCGGAAGCCATTGAAAGAGACCCCACGCCATGATGATGAAGTGGCTTATCCGCATTTCCTTCCCGGCCCTTGGTTTGCTGTTACTGTTGATGTTCTTTGGCCTGGGCGATCCGGTCAAGGTCTCTGAACCTGCGGTTGAGAAAGTAGAAAATCCCACAGAAATCCCGCCCTTTGAAGGCTTGCTGCCGGCGCCCACTCCACCCGAGGGGCCGGAAATTGTCTTCAAATGGCAAGACACCGAAGGCAACTGGCATTACGCCGATCAGCCCCCGGCCCAGGGCCCCTGGAACGCGCTGGCCATCGAACGCCCGGGCAAGAGCCCGGGTAACGAGCGCAGGACTGACTCTGAAAACGACTGGCAATCACCCTATCAGGCGCCTTTCTCTCTGGATCGGGCGCCCGGCAACAATGGCACCTGAGGCCTGCGCCATCACACTCTTACCAGAGTTTCAGTGGCATCCTGGTCCTGAACCCGTTACCTTTCCATTTTTGCCAAATCCATAGGGGCCGTCTGGCTCTGTCACACGTGCAAAGGATGAAACCATGAAGAAAACCCTGTTAGCCATTGCCATGACCGGCCTGGTTGCCGGTTGTTCCACCGCTCAGGATGCCGCCAATGAGCCGGCACTCGACACCACACCAGAACGGGTCAGCTATGGCATGGGCCTGGTGCTGGGTGAGCGCATGGGCAACGACCTGCCCGATCTGCAAATGGACCAGTTTCTCCAGGGCATCCAGCATGGCCACGCTGGAGACGAAGAAGCCAAGCGCCTGAGCCGTGAAGAAATTCAGCAAGCGCTGACGGCCTATCAGCAGGAGCTTCAGCAGCAGCAAGAACAGCAGCAAGAAGGCCTGGCCAGTCAGAATCGCGACGCTGGCGAAGCCTTTCTTGCCGATAATGCCGAGCGTGATGGCGTAGAAATCACCGAGTCCGGCCTTCAGTACGAAGTGATTGAGGAAGGCAATGGCACCCGTCCGACCGCTCAAGACCGCGTGCAGGTGCACTACACGGGCGAGCTGATTACCGGTGAAGTCTTCGACAGTTCCCGCGAGCGCGGTCAGCCGGTCACGTTCGGCCTGAGCCAGGTTATTCCAGGCTGGACCGAAGGCCTGCAATTGATGAGCGAAGGTGCTCGTTACAAGCTCTATATCCCCTCAGACCTGGCCTATGGCCCGGGTGGCAATCAGGCTATCGGCCCCAACGAGACCCTGGTTTTTGATGTCGAACTGCTGGCAATAAACCCGGACAGCGAATAACACCGGGCGTAAAACAAAAAACCGGCCTGATCACTCAGGCCGGTTTTTTTATGAGGGTCAATCCAGCGTCCAGCGGGTCAGGCAGAGGCCAACTTGCCGGCGTGGACGTTGTGCAGATGCTCGATCAGAAAGTCTTCCATCTCAAAGCGACTTGCCAGAACCTCACCGAGCTTTGACAGCTCAGCGAACAATTCTTTGGCCTCATCTTCGGTCAGAATCTGTCCGTCCAGGCGATCGTTAAAGTTCAGCGCCACTTCTGTGGTCTGCTCAATCCGCGGATACACTTTGGCAGCCAGCTCCAGTCCGCCATCGTTAAATTCCCGCGCTTCCTGAATCAGCTGCTCGTAGATCTCAAAATGCCCGGCTGACACATAATCCACCAACAGTTCACACAGGCGGATGCACTTTTCTCTCAGGGCTTCTGCCTGAGAGAAATCGTTTTCCCCCGACAACTCACAGTAGCGTATCAACAGCTCCTGTCGTTCTTTCAGCCAGCGGTCTATCAGCTCACTGACGCCGCCCCAACGCTCCCTGGCATTCCTGCAATTGTCCAACATGGCGTTGATCTCCCCTCAGTCAGTGCGCCCGGTAAAGGCCATGCACTTGATTGTTAGCATGACCGGGTCAAGTTACCCCAAGGCGATAGCAACCCGCAACCGTTTCAGCTCTGCAACCAGCTTTTCGGCTTATCGCGCCGAAACATTATGGCCAGGCCAGCGATGATTACCATCGAAAAAAACACGGCGGTCCAGCCGGGAATACTCAAGCCCAGAAAACGCCACACCACTTCTGCGCAATCCCCGGTGCCTTTCAATGCTGTCTGCAAAACCTCGAACCAGGGCAACACGTCAAGCAGGTAATCTACCGACGGACCACAGGCGGGCACCTGGTCCTCGGGCAGATTCTGCAGCCAGAGCTGCCGGCCCGCGACGCCAAGCCCGGCACCTACCGTGACCACCATGAAGAAGCCATACACCCGGCTGCCAACACCTCGGGGGCCGTGCAGGAAGGCAACCAGGCTGACCAGCCCCGCGCCCATGAACCCGAAGCGCTGCAACCAGCACAGCGGGCACGGCTCCAGGCCCATCACATGCTCCATATAGAACGCCACCGCCAACAGCGCAGCGCACACCAGAAACACAAGACCGAACACCCATCTGCTTGTCAAATCACCACCCCGGAATCATCATGTAAACTGTTGATACCAATCCTAACCTATGAAGAACATCGCGCCTATGACCTTTCCACGAAATACCGTGTCCGCACTTTTACTCGTTATGTACGCCATGCTGGCCGGGCCGGTGCTGGCCGAAGTCGAAGCCGAAGCCGAAGCCGAACCTGAAGAACGCGGAATTACCGATTACATTGCCATGGAGCCGGCGTTTGTGACTCACGTGGGAGAGCCCGGCAACACCGTTGTCTACCTGAAGGCGTCGGTGACCCTTCGGGCAGCCCGGGAATCGACCAGAGCGGCGCTGGAAGCCCATATGCCAAGACTTCGACACGAGTTAGTCATGCTGTTCGGGGAGCAAACGGATGTTGATCAGCTTACCACCCAGCAGGGCCAGCAGGCGTTGAGAGAAGAAGCGGCGACAAGAGTCAATGCGGTCCTGGAGGAGCAACAAACCGACGAAAGTATCGCCGGCGTGTTATTCACCGAGTTTGTGGTGCAGAGATAAGTGCCGACGCCGGTTCAGGCAATTCAGGTAGACAGGTACTCGTCCAGGAATTCGCTGAACGGGCGGGTATCGGCCTCCTCCTGCGATTTTTGCTCAGCCATTGAGCTCGCGGTCAAGGCCTGATAATCCGCCAGCACGTCGGGTGCCAGCGCCTCGTTCCTGAGGGTTTCCTGATGCTGTCGGGACACCTCCAGCACCCACTCTCGATGGCCGAGGCCGGCGCCACTCATGGCGTCCAGTACCCGGGCCGAGGGCACCGACCAGTCATCGCCTTGCAGCTTTTCAAGCTGCGTCGCCAGTGCCGAGCGATAAGTATCGCTCTGGCCCCAACTGTCCAGCAACTCGGCCAGCGGCTGCAGCCGGTCGATCAGTTCCCGGGCGGCCGGGCCGACGGGCACTCGCTGCTGGCCCTGACACAGGCTCAGATCCTGCCAGCGACCGGATGCCACCACGTCCTTGTAATTGTCATCCAGGCGCTGACACTCTTCATCACCTATGCGCGGTGAATCGGCCAGCAGGCAGTCCAGCAAAAACAGGTCCAGAAAGTCGATCTGAGCCTGGTTAACACCCACCGGTGAGAACGGGTCCAGATCCAGACAACGCACTTCAATGTATTCCACACCCCGGGCGTCCAGTGCCTGGTTCGGCTTTTCACCCGCTCGGGTGGTGCGCTTGGGCCGCACCGCGCTGTAATACTCGTTTTCGATCTGTAACACGTTGGTGTTGATCTGAATAAACTCACCGTCACGGCGGGTACCGATGGCTTCATAGGCAGGCCAGTTGGTGTGAATCGCTTTATCCAGGGTTCGGGTGTAGGTGCTCAGCTCGTTAAAGCAGATGTTCAGGGACGCCTGGGCGTTGTTGTGATAGCCCAGATCGCCCATTCTCAGGGACGTTGCGTACTTGCCGTACCAGCTGCTGTCATCAAAGCGGCCAAGATCGTGTTTTACATTGGCGAC
>JAWOAO010000242.1:0-2599 GCA_046498485.1 Marinobacter sp.
TGTTCAGGCTGCTGTGGAGTTCCCGGGCAAAGCCCCAGGTGGCGTTAGCTTCGGAGCCGACCAGGATAATGGTGTCCGCCTGCGCGGCACTGGCATTGTCCGGAAACTGCCCGGATGACCGACGGCGCTGCCACCAACTTGTTATCCCCGTCACCGAGAGTACCGGCACCGTCAGCGCCGCGACGCCGAGAATCAGGCCCAGCCACCACAGGCCCTCGCCGGTGTGCAAACTGACGATCCATTGCTGCACCAGGCTAGCTTCGGAGCGAGGCTGGAACTTCAGCAGCTCACCGGTCGCCTGATCAACAAATCCGGACCCACCGCTGGTGGTCAGCGAATAGACATCCTGCGGGTCATCAGGATAGGGAAACACCAGTTCCCGTAATTCGCTGAGATCAACACTCGAGAGGGCGCTCAGCGTAGCCACTAGAGCCGGTTGCCCGCCAGAGACTTCAGCAGGAAAAGACGGCCCGATTTCGACCGGTTCGGGCAGCAGACCAAAACGCTGCGCCGATAGATAACTGCCGGTCAATGCCGACAGCAGCAACCCGAGAACGGCAAACCGGGCCAGTTCGGCGTGAATCCGTTGGCTACCGGAACCGGCGAACGGCCGCAACAATGCTTTCCAGCCACCGGTACGACGGACCAACAACAGAATTCCGGAGCTACACAGCAGCACCATGACGGCGGCCATCGCCCCGGCCAGTGCCCGCCCGCTGTTATCCAGCAGGAACGAGCGATGCAGATCCTTGATCCAGGAAAAAAATGCCGATGGCGCATAGGGCGCAATGCCCTCGCCGGTCAGGGGATTGGCCAGGTCCGCCCCGGGCTGGCCGCCACGATTGTGATAGACGATCACAGCACCAGAGGGCCCACGGACAATCTGTTCGGTTTCCGGGTAGTGGGCCACAACCCGCCCGGCCAGCTCCGCCACGCTCATCTCGCCAGCCGCCGGGATAACCGCCGCCGCCCTGTCCATGGCGGGCGCCAGGGCCAGAACCGCCCCGGTGATGGCCAGCGTGATCAGGAACAACGCCGCGAACAGGCCCGGTAAAGCGTGTAATTTGCGCAACATGACGTTCGCTCCTGCCGTCCGTCAAAAATCGTAACGGAATGAGCGAACGTAACCACGCCCGGTGACCGCTTTACCGGAGCCTTCGCTGGTCAGGGGCACGGCGACATCCGCCCGATTATCCCGCATATCTTCAACGGCAGTGTCGATACGGATCTCGTGGCCACTGTCGATCAGGGCATCATCCAGGTCCAGGGTGATTTTCAGGGTGCGCCCGCTGGTGATACTGGCGCCGGTCAGGCCATCGTACTCAGCCGGATCAAGTCTACTACCCCGTGACCAGCCGCTCAGATGCTTGTAGTACTTGGATTTTTTGCCCGCTACCCAGAGCGTGCCCCGGTAGTTCCCGGCCGCATCCGTGAGGTAAAGCGCCAGGTAGGCGCCATCGCCACCGTAGTTGAGTAATTCGGTCGTGAAGGTCACTTCACGGGCCTGGGCAAGAGCTGGCAATGCAACTGCCATAGCCAGGCCCAGAGCAAAAAAGATCTTTTTCATACCGTGTCTCCGGTAACAACGTAAAGCGCGTCATAAGTAAACAGAGAAAACCGTCGAGTTATTCAACCGTTACCGTGGGGCGACCCTTGACGATGCCATTGGTTGGCGCCGGCGCCTGGCCATTGCCCTGGTCAGCTTCCCTCGCTTGCTTGCCGTAACCGCGATCGTGTTCCTCATCATCGTCGTCATCGTCTTCTTCCCGCTCCAGTTCCATCAACTTCAGGGAGGCCGGTGCAAAAGACGCCTCTGCTCGATAGCCCTCGGGCGCCAGGCCTTTTACTTCATAACAACCGTCATCCACCTTGATGCGGTATACCTTCCAGCCTTCGCCTTCGAGTTTCTGGCGCAGATGTTCCCGGGGCTGCCAGTTCGCCACCGGGTCGTCACAATCGTCGTCTGCCAGCAGCGGCGTGCCAACCAGCAATAAAGCGAGGCTTAAAATCACGGGGTTGATCTTCATGGGATGTCTCCTGTTGAATCCACAATAAATACTCTATGAGGTTTTCCTGACACTGGCCTGAACCCGCGCCCTGGCCAACGCAGGCCAGGATCAACGCAGATCAGCGAAACTGGAAAGCCTCTTTATGAAACCGCGACCGACGGAAGGTCGCCGCCCGCAAGCCCTGTTCGATGGCCCGTCCGAGCCCTGCCGGGCCGCAGAACCATACTTCTGCGCCGGCAGTTGAATGCCCACCAGCAGCCAGTTTTGCTGCCGACAGCGCCTCACCCTTGCTGCTGTCATGGATGTGCAGATTGATGCCGTGAAAGCCCTGGCACAGCTCACGGAGCCTTTCCACCATGGGGTCCTGACCGGCATTTCGGGTGCAGTAGTGCAGGTCTGCTTCCGGTGCCGGAGCCGTGTTGATGTCGATGGCTTCAAGCCAGGCCAGGAAAGGCGTCACGCCAATGCCACCGGCAATCCAGATCTGCCGGGACTTGCGGTTTCTTCGATTGAAATCAAACCGGCCGTAAGGGCCCTCAACCGTCACGGTTTGCCCTACCCGGATTTTATGGCTGAGATGACGGGTAAAG
>JAWOAO010000252.1:0-14711 GCA_046498485.1 Marinobacter sp.
GGGCGGGAAAAATACCCGCCAGAGCAGTTGCAGCAGTTCGCTGCCGGCGCGCAAGAATATGTTCAGCAGGTGCAGGTGCGCGGAGTCTAGAAACGCCGGATCAAGACAATGCAGTTTCCGATTCGGAAACTTTACTGCAGTTTATGACAATATAAAACGGTGTTACTTCACACAATGTCCCCGTTGCTGGTACGCCGCCGATCCCGGCGGTGTGCTCTGGCAGTTAGGTTGATGGGATGTTTTTCACTAAACAGATATACGTTGTCCGGTGTGTTCCGGCTTGTTTAATCTGAGCTTAGTTCAGAGTCGCGGGGTTGGACAGGTGGGGGTCAAATTAGGTTCATTAAATTATGTTATGGGCTTCGGGCTTCGGACTTCGGACTTCGGACTTCGGACTTCGGACTTGGGGGGGCTGACGTACACCGGGGAGGTTTTTTCAAAGCAAATTGGGAACTCGCTGCGCTCAGACATCAAATTTGCTTTGAAAAAACCTCCCCGGTATACGTCGATCAGGGAGTCGAGGGGGTTTCGGTCGCCGTTATTTTTTGGTCAGGGTAAACACGCTTTCCGTGGCGCCGTTTCTCAGGCCTCTTCGCTTGGCGAAGGGGTTGTCCCGGGCCATGTCCTTTCTGAGCACCTGGGTGATGTCGTAGTCTTCACCATAGAGCTGGTGGACTTCTTCATCGCTGACGTTGAACGGAGGGCCTTTCATTTCGTTGCTGTCGTAATCCAGGGTGATCAGCAGTATTTCAGTGCCATCCGGGATGACTGCAGTCAGGTGGTCGACGTAACCTTTGCGCATGCCTTGGGGCAGGGCAATCAGGGCGGCGCGGTCGTAGACCAGGCGGATGTGTTTGAGGTCGTCTGGCACCAGTTGGAAGAAGTCGCCGCACCAGAGTTGCAGCTGGTCATGCCTGAAGGTGGTGAAGGGTTCGCCCGGGTGCACCATGGCTTTTTCGCCGGCTTCTTCGAAGAAGTCCTTGCAGGCAATGTCGCTCAGTTCGACACCGATGATCGGATGGCCGCGGTCGTGTAACCACCACATGTCGTGGGCTTTGCCGCACAGGGGCACGAAGACGGCGTCGGTTCCGGTGCCGGCCAGCTCCGGCCAATGGTCGTGCAGGTACTGGTTTACGGTGCCTTCGTGGAAGCCGGTTTGCTCTTTTGCCCAGCGTTCGTGCCAGAATTCATGTTCCATGGTTACTCTCCGGAATTTGGTTATTTTGCTCAGTCTACCTTACTCTGTTCCGATCGTGAGTCGGGAGAAACGTTATGAACGCGGTCTTTCTGGATAGCCTTACCCTTGGCAATGACGTCGACCTGTCACCGATTGAGCGGGTGACTGGTGCTTTGACCTGCCATGAGCGTACCGCACCGGAGCAGGTGCTGGAGCGGATTCAGGGCTTCGATACCGTTCTGGTGAACAAGGTCGTGCTGGATCGCGAACATTTTGAGGCCTGCCCGGAGCTGAAAACCATTGCGGTGGTGGCTACCGGGCTCAATAACATCGACCAGCAGGCGGCGCGGGAGCATGGCATCCGGGTAATGAACGTTACTCATTATGGCCGCTCGACCGTTGCCCAGCACACCATGGCATTGATTCTGGCGCTGGCGACCCGGTTGCTGGATTACAACCGGGATGTGCGGGCGGGCCGGTGGGGCAGGAGTGACATGTTTTGCCTGATGGATCATCCGATCATGGAACTGGACGGCAAGACCCTGGGCATTGTTGGTTTCGGCGATCTGGGGCAGGGCGTGGCTGAGCGGGCCAAAGCATTCGGTATGAACGTGGTGCTGGGTTGCCGGCCCGGGCAGGCGCCAGGTGAAGTGGCCGGTTATCGGCGCATTCCGCTGGCTGCATTGCTGGCTCAGGCCGATGTGTTGTCGTTGCACTGCCTGTTGACTGAAGACACCCGTAACCTGATCGGCGAGCGGGAGCTGAGCCTGATGAAGCCGACGGCGTTACTGATCAACACCAGTCGGGGCGGGTTGGTGGACGAGGTAGCACTGGCGGCGGCGTTACGAAATGGCGGGATTGCCGGTGCCGGCTTTGACGTGCTCACCCAGGAGCCGCCACGCAACGGTAACCCGCTGCTGGCGGAGGATATTCCGAACCTGATTGTGACGCCCCACTCGGCCTGGGCCAGCCAGGAGGCCCGTCAGCGGATTGTGGGGATTACCGCCAAAAATCTGGAATCCGTTCAGAACTGATAACCCACACTGAAGGAAGCGCCCACCTGGGCCATGCTCAGCTCGACCTGCTGGCCGGGGCCGAGCGGGTTTTCGCCACGGACGGTTTTGCGCGGTGAGTAGAAGGCCATGCCGGACACTTCCACGGCTTCGCTGAAGCGGCGGGTGAAGCCGCCGGTGAAGTGCCATTCCTGAACGCCCGGAGCCAGGATGTTGAACAGCACGTCTTCATCCGGGATGGGCTGCTCGCCATAGCTGACGCCGGCGCGCCAGGTCTGTTCATTGCTCTGCTGCCACTGCCAGCCGAGTTTGACGATGGTCATGTTGTCCCAGCCGAAGCCGGCACCCTGATCATCGCCCAATTTCGCCTGCATCAGATTAGGCTGCATCAGATTAGGCTGCATCGGGTTGCCAATGCTGTTGATCTCGCTGTAGCGAATGTGTTGTAGATCCAGCAACAGCCAATGATTCTGGATGCCCGACCAGGCGATGCCGGCATTGAACAGCTGGGGGATATCAAAGCCGCCTTGCTCGGCAAACAGGCCTTCGTATTGGCTGAATTTTTCCATTTCCAGAATGGTGCGCCAGCTCAGGCCCGCACGCAGGGTGTCGGTCACTTCGCCCTGCCAGCCGATGTGCAGGCCGTAGCCCCAGGCTTCGTCGGTGCCGTTGTCGGAAAGTGCGCCGGGGTTTGAGGAGAAGTCGCCGAATGACTGCAATCCTTTGGCTTCGAAACGCTGGTAGGCAATCAGCGGCGAAATGCCGAGAGCCTGGCCTTCAGAAAACTCCCAGGACCAGGTGGGGGCAATAAACAGCTGTTCCAGGTTGACGCCGGTTTTGCCCGCGAAAAAGGTGCCGCCATTGGCGCCGCTGTATTCGGTATTCATGCCGCCGTTGGCGAACACGGACAGGCCCAGGCTGTGGCCATTGCCAAGGTCCCGGTTGTAGCCGAAATGCGGGATCAGGAACGCGTCATTTTTGCTGGATATCTCGCCGGGCGCCAGATAGAAGGTTCCTTGTGGTGGGTTCATGACGCCACCTTCGACGTTGTAGTTACGGCGCGGAGAAAAAATCTCCAGCCCGCCATCCATCCGACTGCCTACGAATGCCATACCCGCGGGGTTGGTGGCCGCGGCAATGCTGTCCTGGGCAAGCGCAGCGCCGGCTCCGGCCATGCCCGAGTTGATGGTGCCGTAACCGTGGCTGAAGTAGCCGTTGGTGGCTAGTGCTGCCGATGGTAGCGCAGCGGTAAACGTGGCAGCGGCAAGAATCCGGGACAAACGCATTGAGTTGACCTTGAGGTTGGCAACGAAACTGATCTTAGGGGCGCCTTTTTACGTTAATTCGGTTATAAGTAAAAGGAACAAAACTTGATATGGTTATATTGTAATTTCAGGTCAGCGCGGAACGGTGTGGGAAGCGCATTTGCGCCACAATCCGCTTGTGTACTGGCCTTTGGCTGATAAGCTGTAGAAAAGACAGACAAACAGGAACTTGCGTGGCTTCTATTGAAATGAAAGAGCGGTTGCAGGCGGCCGAAACCTGGATTCTCGCCAACCCCAACCCGCCCCAGAAATGGCCGTGGACCTGGCTCTACAAGACCGGTCGTTCGCTCTATGCCGTGGCGCGGGATGTCATCAGCGGCCAGTTGACTCTGCACTCCATGAGCCTGGTCTACACCACCTTGCTGAGTATTGTGCCGTTGCTGGCGTTGAGTTTTTCGGTGCTCAAGGCCATGGGCGTGCACCAGCGCATGGAGCCTGTCCTGTTCCAGTTCTTCGAGCCGATGGGACCTCAGGGCATCGAAGTGGCTGAACAAATCCTCGGATTCGTGGATAACATGAAGGTGGGGGTGCTGGGGTCGGTCGGCCTGGCGTTATTGGTGTATACCGTCGTTTCTCTGGTGCAGAAGATCGAGCGCTCGTTCAATATGATCTGGCGAGTGCCTGAGATGCGCTCGATGGCGCAGCGTTTCAGCAATTACCTGAGCGTGATCATGGTGGGGCCATTATTGATGGTGTCCGCAATTGGTGTCTCGGCGACCATATTTTCATCGGATGCCGTGCAGCAATTCATGATGTTTGAGCCGTTCGGCACCCTGATCGTCTTTGTCAGCAGCTTCACGCCGTTTTTCCTGGTGGTGGGCGCGTTCACTTTCGTTTACGTGTTTATTCCCAACACCCGGGTGAAGTTCCGCTACGCGTTTATTGCTGGCCTGGTGGCGGGTATTTCCTGGCAGGCGGCGGGTATGTTGTTTGCCTCCTTTGTGGCAGGCTCAACCAAGTACGCCGCGATCTATTCCGGCTTTGCCGTTGGCATTATCCTGCTGATCTGGACCTACCTGAACTGGATGATTCTGCTGCTTGGTGCCAGCCTCGCTTTTTATATGCAAAACCCGGGTTCGGTCGCCAAGCGCCAGAATGTGCAGCTGGCCCCGGAGCTTCAGGAGCGTGTGGCGCTGGCATTGATGTGGCTGGTGGCCAAGCCGTTCAGCCGGGGCGAGCCGGCCCCGCAACAGGAAACACTGGAGTACGAGCTGCGAGTGCCCGGGGAGGTTACCCGCAACGTCAGCGATAAACTGATTCGCGCGGGCCTGCTCACCCTGGCCGGCCGCAATGGTGACCAGCTGGTGCCTGGCAAAGCCCTTGAGCTGATTACCGTCGGTGGCGTGTTAAAGACCGTTCGCCGTGATGAGGACCGGGTAGTTGACCGGTTGCCGGCCGTGGCGGTGCCGGTGCAGCTGATTGACATCGCCGGCCAGCGGGACGATGTCAGCTTTGCGGAATTGTTGGGCGTCGACAACACGGCAGACCAGGACAAGGCAGATCAGGACAAGGCAGACCAGGACAAGGCAGTCCAGACCTGATCAGCTCTGGGGCTGGGCGCCTTTGCCCTCCTGCAGCATTCTCAGCAGGGTGTTTCGCACCGGCGTGATTTGCTCCGGGGTCAAGTGCACAATCTGTTTGAGATCATCTTCCGACAGGTTACGTTGGCGCGCATGGCGAAGCACTTCACGGGTGCCTAAAAGCAGCCCGTCGGTGAGTGCCGTGTGTGCCTGGCGAGGAGCAGGACGCTCGGCAGCCAACAGCCATGCTTGATACTTGGGCGGCAAGTTCCAGACATTGGCCAATAACTGGCACGCGGCCCATTGATATCGTGTCAGCGCCATCCGCAACAAAGCAGGATCCGGTTCGCTGCCGATATTCTGCAAGCGACAAATGCGAGTGAGCTCCCGGCGAATGGTGATGTAGCCAAGAGCGGGCAGCAAGCCCACCATGAAGTGGGCGCTGGTGTCGTCGCGATGAATGCGCGCCACCAGTTCGGAGGCTCTGGCGCAAGTCAGCCCCCAGCGCCAGGCCCGCTGGGCAAACAACGCTTCGCGGCTGTTTTTGGCAGCCATCATAGGGCGCATCACGGCGGCTGAAATGACACTTCGAATCCCGTCCAGTCCCAACACAAACACCGCCTGATCAACCGATTCGATGGTGTGGTCACCGGGCCGGAAGTAAGGGCTGTTGGCCATCTGCAGCAGCTGGTCAGTCAGGGAGGGATCATTCAGAATGATGTCGGTGACCTGCTTGCGCTCGGTGGTTTCACTGGAAAGCGCTCGCATCAGCATGGGCAAAGTGCCGGGCTTGCGGGGCAGTTCTTCCATGTCACTGTCGCGCAGACGTCGCTCCAGCTCGTTCAGCGCAAGGTCCGATAACGTGGACTCCTGCTTGAGACTGGTGGCGGGAACGTCAAGAAGCCAGCCGAACAGATGTTCTTCTAATTGCCCGACAATGTCTGAATCGGATGACTGCTGCCCAGGGTTATCGCTTTGCACCGGGTTGAACAGGCGTGTCTCAGCGGCAGGCGGTTGCGCGGGTGCGAACAAGCCCGAAATCCAGGTAAGAAAGCCGGGCATCCATTGCCTCCGGGTTAATGTGTATTAAAAAGTGACTCGTTTCTCGGGCCAGTATAGATGCGTAAAGCAACTCTGCACAGCTCTTTACTACGCTCAGAAGAGGGTCTCTCCAAACACAAACACCAACTGGCAGACACCTGCGATCAGGCCCAGGGAGGCCCCCACCAGAATCAGTTTGACCTCATCTTCCTGAAAACAGGGGCGGAGCAGGTCCTGGAACTCTTCGGACGACAGCGCAATCATCCGCTCAACCATGATGGATTCAACCGCCCGGGCCCGGTCGGTCTCGAATACCGGGTTGTTGAAGGAGCTCTGTGAAATCTCGATGGCTTTTTGGCCGACCTGGCTCTTGAGGGTGGCAAAAGCGGTCGGGCCGAAGGCCACCTGGGTCAGTGCTTTGCCCATACCGGCGGTTTCGTCGACCAGGGGTTTGATGTGCTTTTTCACCATGTTGCGAGCACGCTCCCCTTTCGGGCCTGCCATGATGGCGTTGATGATGTTGCCTACGGTGAGAATTTCGTGGGTAACGATGTGGCAGAACGACTCTGCCACGGCCGGCTGACGTTTCAGGAACAGGCCCTGTAGCCGCAAGGGGCCGATTTTGTGTTCGTGCAGGGGCCGGAAGATAACGTTAAGGGCAATCCAGTTGGTGGCCCAACCCACCAGCAGGCCAAACAGGGGCAGCACCCAGATGGCGGGGTAGAGGTACCAGACGACCATCTGGATCAGGCCGAACAGGAAGCCGAAGTAGAGGCCGGAGTTGATGATGAAGCGAAATTCGACGTCACCGCATTCCAGGAAGATGCGGTTGAGCAGTTGCTTGTCCCGGGCCAGGCGTTCGATGACCATGCCTTTGATGTCGAGCAGGTCTTCAATGTTGTCGGAGACATCTTCTACCAGGTTGTCGACCAGTTGCGGCGTGGCTTTGCGTACCCGGTCGTAAACCATTTTGCGGGCGGCCGCGGGCAGGTTTTCCCAGAAGGTGGGGTGTTCTTTGAGCATGAGTTCGTCGACATACTCTTCAATCCGCGGGTTGACGGTGTAGATGATGTGGGCCGCAAGCACTTTCGGGTCGATCTGTTCGAAGATTTCCTGGACGGTGCCGATTTTGGAGATGGTGGCGTCGACGCTGATGGCGGCCATTTTGCGGGCTTTGGAGGGGATGATGCCTTGCCAGCCGAGCAGGGGTGGTTTGCCGATGAATTCCAGGGGGTAGAAGGTCATTTTGATGGCGAGCCAGTTGGTGGTCCAGCCGATCAGGGCAGCGATCACCGGGATGCTGAGGTATTGCCAGAATTCCAGAGTGGTCAGTAAATCTCTCATCCTGCGCTCGCGTTATCGTTTGTTGTTGCCAGGGTGCATGCGACCGGTTGGGGATCGGCTTTCCAAAACACGCTGTGAATACGTCCTTGTACGCTCTGCTCCGCCATCCATGGCTCCGCAAGGTTTTGGAAAGCCGATTCCCAACCGGTCACGCCGACTTTGGTGGTCAGCCAGGTTATTGTCAGACACGGATAATGTTGGTCACTGCCAGATCTGTCAATGACTCTGGTGCCCCGCAGTATCGCCATTACGAGCCACAAGCCTCAATCGCCAATATCTCCCCACAGCCACTGGCACAGAGCGATGGCGGCAACCGGTGCGGTTTCGGTGCGCAGAACGCGGGGGCCGAGGGCGATCGGGAGGAAGCCGTTCTGTTCCGCCAGGTCGATTTCGTCCGCGGTCAGGCCACCCTCGGGACCGATCATCAGAGCGACGCTGGCGGGTTTGGCCAGGGTGTTCAGGGAGTGTTCGGTGCGGTGGTGTAGCACCAGGCGCAGGTCGCAAGTCTGGCTGTGTTGCAGCCAGTCCTGGACGGTCATGACCGGCAGGATGTCTGGTACCCGGGCACGGCCGCATTGTTCGGCGGCGCTGATGGCGATTTGTTGCCAGTGGCGCAGGCGTTTGTCTTCCCGGTCGCCTTTGAGTTTTACCTCGCAGCGGTCGGTGCTGAGCGGGACGATGGTGGTGACGCCCATTTCCACTGCTTTCTGGACCGCGTAGTCCATGCGGTCGCCTTTGGAGAGGCTTTGTCCCAGAGTGATGTTGAGGGGCGATTCGGTGTGGTTTGCCTCGGCACTCTGGATGTCTACGATAACGCTCTTTTTGCCGGCCTGAGTGATGCTGGCGCTGTAGTCCTGGCCGTCGTTGTTGAACAGACGCAGTTGCTGGCCGGGTTGCATGCGCAGTACCCGGCCGACGTGGTGGGCGGCGTTGTCGTCGAGTTCACACTGGCTGCCGACGCGCAGCAGGCTGTTGGTGAAGATTCTGGGTATGCGCATGGTGGTGCTGTCCCTCAGCCTTTGACAGCGATGCCGATGCCTTCGGTCGCCACCTGGGCCAGATGGCGGATCTGGTCTTCGGTGATCACGTAAGGGGGCATAAAGTAGATCACGTTCCCCAGCGGGCGCAGCAGGGCCTGGCGGGTGAGGGAGTGCTGATAGACCTTCAGGCCGCGGCGTTCCTGCCAGGGGAAGGGGGTCTTGGTGGCTTTGTCTTTGACCATTTCGATGGCCAGGGTCATGCCGTGCTGGCGGATGTCACCAACGTTGGGGTGGTCGGCCAGGTGGGCGACGGAGTCGGCCATGCAGCGGGACAGCTGGCGATTATTGTCGATGACGTTTTCATCCCGGAAAATGTCCAGGGTGGCCAGGGCCACGGCGCAGCCGATGGGGTTACCGGTGTAGCTGTGGCTGTGCAGGAAGGCACGCATGGTCTCGTAGTCGTCGTAGAAGGCGTTGTAAACGTCATCGGTGGTCAACACCACCGACAGCGGCAGGTAGCCGGCCGTGAGCCCCTTGGACAGGCACATGAAGTCCGGGGTGATGCCGGCCTGCTCGCAGGCAAACAGGGTGCCGGTGCGGCCGAAGCCCACGGCGATTTCATCGGCAATCAGATGCACACCGTAGCGGTCGCAGGCCTCGCGCAATTTGGTGTGGTAAATCGGGTGATGCATGCGCATGCCGCCGGCGCACTGAATCAGGGGTTCGACCACCACGGCGCAGATGTCATCGTGCCTTTCGGCGAGCAACTGCTCCATCGCCTCGAACTGGCGCAAGGCGTAGTCTTCGTCGGTTTCGCCGGCTTCCTTGTTGTAGGCATCCGGTGACGGCGCGGTCAGCACCTGCATCAGCAGTGGCTGATAGGTGTCCTTATAAAGCGCAACATCGCCCAGTGCCAGCGCTCCCAGGGTTTCGCCGTGGTAGCTGTTGCTCAGATTGACGAAGTTTTTCTTGCCGGGTTTGCCGAGGTTTTTCCAGTAGTGAAAACTCATCTTCAGCGCCGCCTCGATGGCGGAGGAGCCATTGTCGGCGTAAAAGCACTTGTTGAGACCCTCGGGAGTCACTTCGATCAGTCGTTCCGACAGATTGACCACGGGCTCATGGGTGAAACCCGCCAGGATGACATGCTCCAGTTGGCCGATCTGCTCCTGAATCGCGGAGTTGATACGCGGGTTGCCATGGCCGAACAGGTTGACCCACCAGGAGCTGACCGCATCGATATAGCGGTTGCTCTCGAAGTCTTCCAGCCATACGCCTTCACCCCGTTTGATGGGAATCAGCGGAAGGGTTTCGTGATCCTTCATCTGGGTACAGGGGTGCCAAACGGATTTCAGGTCCCGTGCGACCAGATCGGCATTGCGCATTGATATCTCCTGTCAGCCCTGAGCGGGTCACTGTAAGTTGAGAGTGCACATGATACTGTTCACGGCGGGCGGGTAAAAGAACACTAAGGCTTTATCGAAGAATATCGCCACACTGGTCGCAGGCAGGAGGCCTCATGCTTGGGAGTTTTTTTGTGATAAATGATCCAGTCGTTTTCGACCGCGTTGCCAGCGCACTCAAAACCCAGTTCATCGCTGACGCCCTGGCTATGCCGGTGCACTGGTATTACAACCCGTTGGATATCGAAAAAGCCTTCCCCGGCGGCATTCAACGGTTTGAGGCCGCGCCTGATTTTCATCCTTCCTCGATCATGTCGTTGCACTCGACCACCAGTGGCGGCCGCCATTTCGGTAAGAGCGCGTCGAAAGACAAAACGCCGCAAGTCGTCGGTGACGTCATTCTCAAAGGTAAGGCGCAGTTCTGGAATGTGCCCAATGTGCATTACCACCAAGGATTGGGGCCAGGGGAGAACACGCTCAATGCGCACTGCGCCCGCGTGCTGATGCGTTCCCTGGTGGAAGCGGCCGGGCATTATGACCGGCAGGCGTTTGTGTCTGCTTACATCGGGTTTATGACCGCGGACACCCCGGCGCATCCGGATACTTACGCCGAGTCCTACCATCGGGGGTTTTTCGCCAATCTGGCGCGGGGTCTGGCGCCGGAACAATGCGCGATGACCACCCACGACACGCCCTCCATTGGTGGTTTGGCGACAGTCGCTGCCCTGGTTTTTTCTGAACGCCTCAGCGGCACGCAAGTGCCCGCTATACAAGCCTTGTGCCGGAGCCATCTTGGGCTGACCCATCCGGATGAGAGTTTGATGAAGGTGTGTGACCGCTACGTGGTTTTACTCTGTGGCCTGATGGCAGGGCCTGACGATGCGGGTGTGAAGGCGCTGTTGTCAGAAGCGGGCAAGGGTAAGCCTGGTCTGGATGTCGAGGCCTTGATCAGGCGGAACCTGCCGGACCACCAGGTTGTAGGCCGGCTCTACTCGCCGGCCTGTTACATTTCGGATTCCTGGCCAGTGGTGCTGTATCTGGCCTACAAATACCGCAATGAGCCCTGGCTCGCGCTGCGCATGAACACCAACCTGGGCGGCGATAACGTGCATCGGGGCATGGTGCTTGGGAGCTTGCTGGGGTTGCTGACGGATGACATAGCCACCAACTGGTTTGATCAGCTGGTGGCCTATGACGCGATCGGTCAGGAGATCGACGCGCTGATCAGCGCGGCAACCGCTCCCAGATAGTTACTTCTGACAGGGTGTGCTGGAACTTGTGCTGGGTCTCACGGATGACGAACGGCACTTTCCGGGGCGCTGCCACCAGTCGGAAGTGGCTGCCAAGGTGTTCCTTCAGGCCATCCAGCGTGGTGTGGTTTTCGCCATCTTTTTTGAAGCCACCGATCCATTCCTCTTTCGGTGTATGTTCCTCAAGCCAGGTGTAAGGCGAGGCAATTACCAGCAAGCCGCCATCGTTGATGCGTTGGTGAATGCTGTCCAGGAAACGCCCTGGCTTGTACAGGCGGTCAATCAGGTTGGCCGCCAACACCAGGTCGTAACCGCTGTATTGGGGCTTCAGATTGCAGGCATCGCCCTGATGGAACGAAACCTTCTCGGCACTTGATGTCAGTCCAAGCTCTTTGAGTGTGCGGTAGTGATAGCTGACCAGCTCGCCCTCTTCGGCCAGTGAGTAGCGGATCGAACCCTGCTCGGCCATCTCAACGCCAAGACGAATAAAGTTGGCGGAAAAATCGACTCCATCCACTGCTTTGAACTGTCGAGCCAGTTCAAAGCTGGAGCGACCGCAGGCGCAGCCCAGATCCAGGGCTTTACCGGCCGACTTGCCTTGCATGGCCTCGAGTGCCAGATCTGCCAGCGCCTTGGGGAAGTTTTCCACACCGAACCAGCTATCACCGAAGTGAAACTCTGCGTATTCGGTCAGTAACCGGTCGCTCTCATAATAGCCATTGGGTTGCGTGACCTCGGCATCTGAGGCGATGTAGCGGAAGCCGGCATGCTGGAAGAAATGCCGCCTGAAGGCATAACGGGCCGCCAGCCTTGTTTCGTTTCCGCAAGAGATCCAGGAGCCACCTTTGATCAGATTGTGCTGGCCATCGTAGGTGGGTGTCGTGAAATCATCGTACAGTGAGTGCACTTTGAAGTTGTCAAACGGGTAGATCGGTGTCTCGGTCCACTGCCAGACATTGCCAACGACATCAAACCATTCGCCGTGTCGAAAACGCGTTACCGGACACGAAGAGGCACCATGGTCCAGGTGCAGGTTGGCATTCGCTGCGCCGGCACCGATCTCCGTTACGCCTGCTTCGGAACAGAGCCGGTACCATTCATCTTCCGTGGGCAGACGGATGGGTTGACCGGTTTGCTCCCGCTTCCATTCACAGAATGCTTTAGCCTCGAGGCAGTTCACTTCCACCGGCCAGTCCCAGGGCATCTCGACTTCTTCGGTCATCAGGCGCAGTTGCCAGCCGTTGTGCCAGCGCCAGAACGTGGGATGTTTGGCCTTGGCGAACTGTCGCCAGAGCAGTCCCTCCTCGCTCCAGAAGTTGTCACGCTCGTAGCCACCGGCCTCAATAAACGCCAGGAACTCCTGGTTGCTGACCAGATACTGGCTGGCCTTGAATTCCTCTACGTTGGCCTGGTGTTCACCGTATTCGTTGTCCCAGCCGTAATAGGCATCTGCATCGGGTTTGCCAATCCGAACAGACCCAGCAGGGACAGTGACAAGTTCGTTTTCGGGGGCTTCTCCGGACTCGCGACTGGGGGCCCAGTCAGGTTGTGGCTGGACTCTCGCCAGGTCGTGTTGACGAATCAACACCGAGGACGTTTCCAGGTGAATGCGCTCGTGCTCAATGGCCATCACGATCGGCCACCAGGGATTCTCCCAGTTTATCGGCAGCTTCAGGGGCAAGGACCCGATCAGCTCGAGCACCCTGGCTCGCACTTTGGCGCGGTAGTCCATCACTTCCGAAACACTGGGCCAGTTGTAGTGATCGTCGTTCAAATCATCCCAGCTCATTTCATCCACGCCCACGGCAAAAATGGATTCCATGTGCGGGTCGATCCGCTCAGGCAGAAGCTTTGCCAGCATCAGCTTGTTGACGAAAAACGTTGCGGTATGGCCGAGATAGAAAATGAGCGGATGTCGCAAAGGAATGGATTTCTGATAAAAGCCCGCATCATCGGCCAGGCAGTCGAAAAGCCGTGTGTAGGTATCAAATGTGTTGGCGAAATAAAGCGCTATTTCTTCACGTTTGTGCTCCGGAGCACCGTCGTCAAGTTCAGGGGTCCTGCGCAGCTCGAGTGGCGTTCGCAGTGATTCGGATGGTTTTGCAGGGTATGTATGGTCCCGGACTGGCACTGTCATGGTCGGACACGTCCTTTAATGTGTTAGCTGTAATGTGTTAGCTGTGACTTCATTACGTTGAACCACGGTGAGATGGTTCATTTTTTATCGACATAAGAGCGTACTGGCAGAGTTTTTCGAAGTTGACGCATTGCCGCGGATAACCCGTAAATGATCGCTTGCGCGTGCATGATCAAGACGTTTCCTGTAGTCTGCGCGGCTTTTTCTTGCAGAGACTGACATTATGACGGCTACACCTCAGCCCGCCTCGCGGGCCAAATCCAGCGCCTTGGCGGACAGCGATCCGGTTGTTCTGGTGCTTACCATTGGCTTTATCCTGCTGTTTGTCGGCGCGTCGATTGTAGACAGTGAATTCGTTGCCGAGCTGATCGGCAATGGTTTTACCTGGACAGCAACCTATCTCGGTTCGTTCTTTCAGCTTCTGTTATTACTGACGTTTTTTATCGCCATCGGCACTGCTCTCAGTCGTGCCGGAGCCGCACGGGTCGGCGGCCTTGATCGCCCTGAGATTGGCCGCTTTCGCTGGTTGTCGATGATTATGTGTACACTGCTGGCCGGCGGTGGCGTGTTTTTTGCCGCCGGTGAGCCCGTTTATCATTTTGTGGTGACGCCGCCGGCGTTTGACACTGAGGCAGGCACTGCAGCGGCGGTCGCGCCGGCCATGGCTCAGTCGTTCACCCACTGGGGCTTTCTGGCCTGGGCGGTGCTTGGGTCTTTGACTGCTCTGGTTCTGACCCACGCCCACTATGATCAGGGTAAGCCGCTTCAGCCAAGAACGTTGTTGTATCCGGTGTTCGGTGAGAAGGCGATTCAGGGCCGGCTTGGCGGCGTAATTGATGCCTTTTGTGTGATTGCGGTGGTTGCAGGGACCGTAGGCCCGATCGGGTTCCTGGCCACTCAGATGAGTTTTGGTTTGCACGAACTGTTCGGTGTGGCCGATGGTTACGGCACCCAGCTGACGGTGCTGATCCTTCTCGCCGGCGTGTACATGACTTCCGCCATGACCGGGTTGCATAAAGGCATTCAGTTGCTCAGTCGATTGAATGTTTTGCTGGCACTGGCGATCGCGGCGGTGATCTTTATCTTCGGGCCAACGCTGTTTCTGGCCAACACCTACACCCAGTCCATGGGTGAGTACGCGACGTCTTTCTTTAATATGGCGACGATGACCGCGCAGACCGCACCGGACTGGTGGATGAAATGGTGGACGGTATTCTTCTTTGCCTGGTTTATCGGTTATACGCCGTTGATGGCGGTGTTTGTGGCCAGGATTTCCCGTGGCCGCACGGTGCGGGAGATGATTCTGGCAGTGGCCCTGCTGGCACCCGTTGCAACCACCATCTGGTTCACCCTGCTGGGTGGCTCCGGTATCTACCATCAGTTGGCCGGCACCTTTGATCTAAGCTGAGCTGTGTCTATTACGCACATATAGCTACCGGAGAACTACATCTTAGACCAGTGCTGAACCTGAAAGATGAGCAACATGTAAAGCTGTTTTATGAAGTAGGTAAACGCACGGCTGAG
>JAWOAO010000295.1:0-5462 GCA_046498485.1 Marinobacter sp.
GGAAACCGCCGGGCAAACGGTGTTTCACATCCATCTGCACCTGCTGGCCGGCAAGCCTTTAGGCTGGCCGCCGTATACCGATAAAATGAAGCAGGCCTGACAACTCAGGCCTACTGCTTCGGGCGCCGGAGCCTCCGGCTCCAGCGCTGCTTGGCATACCGGCGCAGATTGGAAACATTGTCGGTTTCATCCATGATCTCGGTGCCTAGCAGGGTCTCCAGAACATCCTCCAGGGTAACCACCCCCAACCAGGTGCCAAGCTCATCATAAACCACAGCAATGTGCTTGCGCTCCCGCAACATCTCCGTAAACAGGAATTCGATGTTGGTTGACGCTCTTACCCGCTTCACCTCCCGCAAATAATCGGTGAGATTGGTGTTGTCGTCCATAGTGAGGAGGTCCGAGCGATGGACATAGCCCAGAGTTTCACCCTCGTCGTCAATCATCGGATAACGGGAGAACGGAGCTTTGGCAACCTTCTGCCTGAATTCCGCAACCGTCGTCTCAGGGCGGATGTACTTGCAGACGGTTCTTGGCGTCATCACCGCGCTGACTTTGATCTCGTGAAATCGCAGCACATTCTGGATCATCCGACGCTCGTCCTCATCCAGAGCCTGCTGGTCTCGTCCGATCTCGGCCAGCGCACTGATCTCCGCCCGGATATCCGTTTCGCCCTCGCCCTGGGCAATACGTCGGGTAACCTGCTTGGACAACCACACAAACGGCAGCAACGCTTTGACCAGAAACCCGAGTGCTGCCGGCAATGCGGGCGCAATGCTACGCCAGTATTTGGCGCCGATGGTCTTGGGGATAATTTCAGAAAGAATCAGAATAGCCAGGGTCATGATCGCCGACGCTGCCCCCAGCCAGGCCTCCCCAAACAGCACCGCCACCTGAGCACCCACGCCGGTGGCGCCGGCCGTATGGGCAATGGTGTTCAGCGTGAGTATGGCTGACAGGGGATCATCGATTTGATCCTTGAGTTTGCGTAACCGGACAAACAGGTCCGGTTTATCTTTTTTCAAAGACGCAATGTAACTGGGCGTTATCGACAATAACGCTGCTTCCAGAATGGAGCAAATAAAAGAAAAGCCGATTGACATAATCGCGAATGCGACAAGAAGAGCCATATATCCTCAGAGTCAGTCATGACCCCGATACAATATAGGAAATCCGGGCAGGAACAAATACAGGCGAGGCACGCAACCGCACGCCTCGCACTGCCGGTGTCAGCGCCCGACCACCCGCTCGGCGTCTTCCATCGGCGAATGGCGAACATCCTCGCCTTTGGCCATGAAGATCACATGCTCCGCAATGTTGCAGGCGTGGTCGCCAATACGCTCAAGGGCACGAAGCACCCACATCACCATCATGCAGCGGCTGATGTTACGGGTATCCTCCATCATGAACGTCAGCAGTGCCCGGGTCGCAGCCTGGTACTCTTCATCGACCTGCTTGTCTTCCTTCATGATCCGTAACGCCTGCTCGGAATCCAGCCGGGCAAACGCATCCAGCGCATCGTGCAGCATGCCCAGCACGTGGTTACCGATGTGGCGGACTTCCACGTAACCACGTGGCGCCTGACCTTCTTCGGTCAGCTTGATGGCCATCTTGGCAATCTTCTTGGCCTCATCGCCCACCCGCTCAAGATCCGCCACCATCTTGATCACTGAAATGACCAGGCGAAGATCCCGGGCCGTAGGCTGCCGGCGAGCGATGACCAGAATGGCCTCCTCATCCAGCTCCATTTCCATCTTGTCGACCGCCTTATCTTTGATACGGGTTTGCTCACCCAGCTCGCCGTCACTGTTTACCAAGGCATCAACCGCGTTCGCCACCTGGCTTTCGACCAGACCACCCATATTCAGAAACTGGGTTTTCAGCTCGGTCAGCTCATCATTGAACTTCGCGGAGATGTGATCTCCGTATACATCGTCCTTTTTATTCGGCATACCTGATATCTCCAATATTCCGGGGGCTGCAATCAACCAAAGCGGCCAGTAATGTAGGATTCGGTCAGCGCGTGCTCCGGAGAAGTAAACACCTTGTCGGTATCGTTCACTTCCACCAGGTGCCCCAGGTGGAAATAGGCGGTGCGGTTAGACACCCGGGCCGCCTGTTGCATGGAGTGGGTCACGATTACGATGGTATAACTTTCTGACATTTCCGAAATCAGCTCTTCGACCTTCGCGGTAGCGATAGGGTCCAGCGCGGAACACGGCTCGTCCATCAGGATCACTTCCGGGCTCACCGCGATGGCACGGGCAATGCAGAGGCGCTGCTGCTGCCCCCCGGACATGCCGGTTGCTACCGCATCAAGGCGATCCTTTGCTTCTTCCCACAAGCCGGCCTTGCGCAGGCTGTTCTCGACAATCTCGTCCAACTCGGACTTGCGGTTTGCCAGGCCATGAATTCGAGGGCCATAGGCGACATTGTCGTAGATGGATTTCGGGAACGGATTTGGCTTCTGAAACACCATACCCACCCGGGCGCGAAGCTCGACGACATCTCTCCTGGAATTATAAATATCCTCGTCGTCCAGCATCAACTGACCTTCGACCCGACAGATGTCGATGCTGTCGTTCATGCGATTGAGACAACGCAGAAAGGTCGATTTACCACAGCCAGACGGGCCGATAAAAGAAATAACCTCGTTCCGGCCAATATCGAGACTGATGTCTTTGATGGCGCGGTCATTGCCATAGGAAACACTGACGTTACGCAGCTTGAACTTGGGATCGTCGACAAACGGCTTGCCAACCGTTTTGCCTTCTTCAATTATCGTATCCTCTGGCCGGTCTGCGGGCACCGGAATCGCTGCCGCCTGTTCTTGCACCTTGGCTTTCGCTGAAATACTCGGATTCATTGTGTTCATGTCATTCTCCTTACCAGCGACGCTCAAGCCGCTTGCGCAGCCAGATCGCCAGTCCGTTCATACTCATCAGGAAGGCCAACAGCACCATAATGGCTGCAGACGCACGCTCAATAAAGGCCAACTCCGGGCTACCCGCCCACAGGAAAACCTGCACCGGCAAAACCGTGGCGGCATCGAAAAAGCCTTCAGGCACTTCAACAATAAACGCCACCATGCCGATCAGCAGCAAGGGCGCTGTCTCACCCAGGGCCTGGGCCATGCCGATGATCGATCCGGTCATCATACCGGGCAGTGCCAGCGGCAGCACGTGGTGCAGCACCACCTGCATCTTCGAAGCACCAACACCTTCGGCGGCCTCACGGATCGAGGGCGGGACACTCTTGATGGCGGCGCGACTCGAAATAATGATCGTCGGCAACGTCATCAGGGTCAGCACCAGCCCGCCAACAAACGGAACCGAGCGGGGCATACCAAACAGATTGATGAAAATCGCCAGGCCGAGCAGACCAAAGATGATCGACGGCACCGCCGCCAGATTGTTGATGTTCACCTCGATGAAATCCGTGACTTTATTTTGTGGAGCAAACTCTTCCAGATAGATAGCCGCAGCCACACCGATCGGGAATGACAGTACCAGAGTGATGACCATCGTCAGCAAGGAGCCAACAATGGCGCCCAAAACACCGGCCTTGGCGGGATCGCGGGAATCACCGTTGGTGAAAAACACGTCGTTGAAACTGGTGTCTACCAGATCGCGCGAAACAAGGTCGTCGACCCAGGCCTGTTGCTGCTGCGTCAACTTGATCGAGTAGGCCGAATCTCCCTGGTGCTTTACATAGACATCGACGTTGCTGTGAGCCAGGAAGGTCATGGTACGGGTTGTGCCCATCCACTCCGGATTCTCAATCAGCGCTTTCCGAAGTTCGGTCGAGGCATAAGGGTTGATCAACCTGCGCAAGGCATCCTGATCATCCTCGGTAGCTCCCGGAAGGGCCTTATCAGCGGCCACGATCAGCGGCGCGACAAAATCGGCCATACGCACCTGTTTCGGATCGGTGGGATCGTCCAGATACATCACCTCCGGATCCAGATTCACCTCGAGTGTAATCGTGGTTTTCAGAAAGCCGGTGTAACCCTTGCCGATGATGTCGGCAAAGAGGATGGTCAGAGCACCGAGAGCAAGGGCGATCGCGAGCATGCCATAGGCCCGGAACCGGCGTTCTTTGCGGTAGCGGCGCTTGAGCGAGCGGCGCACCTTCTCTGCTTGTTGAGTTCGATCAGTCATACTGTTCCCGATATTTGCGGACAATTTTCAGTGCAATGACGTTAAGCAGCAGGGTCACCAGGAAAAGCATGGCACCCAGCGCAAACGCGGCAAGGGTCTTGGCGCTGTCAAACTCCTGATCGCCAATTAACAGGGTGACGATCTGCACCGTTACCGTGGTAACCGTTTCCAGCGGATTGGCGGTGAGGTTCGCCGCCAGACCCGCCGCCATCACCACAATCATGGTTTCGCCGATGGCCCGGGACGCAGCCAGCAGGATGCCCCCCATGATGCCAGGCAGCGCGGCCGGGAAAATCACCTTCTTCATGGTTTCTGACTGGGTAGCCCCCAGGGCAAGCGAGCCGTCCCTCATGGTCTGTGGCACGGCATTGATAACGTCATCAGACAATGACGAAACAAACGGGATGATCATTACGCCCATCACCAGACCTGCTGCCAGAGCACTCTGGGAAGACGCCTCCAGGCCGATCGATGCAGCTATGTCCGCTATAAAGGGCGCAACGGTCAGGGCCGCAAAGAAACCGTACACAACGGTCGGGATACCCGCCAGCATTTCCAATAACGGTTTGGCCACGCTACGCACATGCTTGTTGGCATATTCAGACAGGTAAATGGCCGACAGCAGCCCGACAGGAACCGCCACCAGCAAGGCAATGGCGGAAATCAAGAGGGTTCCGGTGAACAGGGGAATCATGCCAAAGGCACCTTCGGCACCTACCTGGTCCGTCCGCAAAGCTACCTGTGGGCTCCATGAGGTTCCGAAAAAGAACTCCAGAAAAGGAACTTTACCGAAAAACCGGATGGTCTCGAAAACCACCGAGAATACAATCCCGGCAGTGGTAAGAATGGCCACACCCGCGCAGGCAAAGAAAAAACCGCGCAGAACCGCTTCAACTTGCCGGCGGGCATTTAGCCTGGGACTGATGCGGATCCAGCCCAGAAATCCGGCGAGCAAGGCTACCGAAACTACCAGCCCGGTCATGTACATCTTGCTCTGGGCCTGGAGCGATTTAAGCAACTCCGCCGCCTGAGCAACCGGGCCGTCCACAAATCCCGGTGGCAGCGTACCGTTGGCGACGTTGCCAATCTCGCTCATCAGCAAACTGGCCCGACCTGCAGACTCCGGCACAATATCCGGTGGCAGCGAACCAATCACGATCAGCTGGATTACCTTACCTTCGAACGCCACCCAAAAACCCAGAATGATCAGCGCGGGAAGGCCGCACCAGACGGCCGCACGAACGCCATAATAGCCAGGTAGCGATTTGAGGTGGCGCACGCCACCGAGTGGCATGGCCAGGG
>JAWOAO010000030.1:0-5130 GCA_046498485.1 Marinobacter sp.
GACCGCTTCCTCATTCTGCTGCGGAAACAAAGCCGTCACTTTGTCGTTCACATCCGCGGCGGCATTGGCGCCGGCCTTCTGGTGCGCAGATTCCATGACAACGTGTGCGTGACTCATAACCTTCTCCCTGACGGATCCGGACCGGACCTTCGGACTTTCGTTCAGGTTCTAGTAAGCCAACACTGTGCCAACTTGTATTTTCTTATATTTTTCAGTGAGTAAAGATATTAACGAAAGGAGGAGTGGCAACTTTCCGTCATTCAAAAACAGGAACGGCGTCAAAGGTTACAAACCTTTGACGCCGTTACAACGGGTCCATCAGGCTTCTTCAACGTCATCCCGAAGGCCATACTTGCGCACTTTTTCCACCAGCGTGGTGCGCCGGATTCGCAGCTTTTCAGCGGCCCGGGCGACAACACCGCCGGCTTCGTCCAGGGCCTGCTGGATCAGCTGTTTTTCCAGATTGGAGAGATAGTCTTTCAGATCGATACCATTGACCGGCAGCAGTGCCGGGGCGTCCAGCCCGATCAGACCCGGAATGGAAAGCATGTCATCGTCTTCCACCGGCCGGTTCTCGTCGTAGTCGTCCACGTAACGGAATTTCTTGGGCAGCTCCTGCACGCCAATCACTCCGTACGGGTGCATGATGGCCAGGCGCTCAACCAGATTCGCCAGCTCCCGCACGTTACCGTACCAGTCATGTCGACACAGGCTCATGATGGCTGCGGAGTTCATGCGCAAGGAGCCCCGTTTTTCTTTCTCCATTCGAGAGACCAACTCATTGATCAGCAAAGGGATGTCTTCAACCCGCTCGCGCAATGCCGGCATTTCAATGGGGAACACGTTGAGCCGGTAGTACAGATCTTCCCGGAAACCGCCCGATTCAATCATCTCTTCAAGATGTTTGTGGGTCGCCGCAATCACCCGAACGTCCGCCAATTGCGTGCGATTACTGCCAACCCGCTCGAAGGTGCGCTCCTGCAGAACCCGGAGAATCTTGACCTGCATGTTCAGCGGCATATCGCCGATTTCGTCGAGAAACAGAGTGCCACCTTCGGCCAGTTCAAAACGACCCACCCGAGAGGTAATCGCGCCGGTAAACGCGCCCTTTTCATGACCGAACAACTCGCTCTCGAGCAATTCGCCGGGAATCGCACCACAGTTGACCGGCACAAAGGGTTTGTCACGGCGGGAGGAGTGATAGTGCAGATTGCGGGCGACCACTTCTTTGCCGGTACCCGACTCACCGGTAATCAGCACGCTGACGTCTTTGTCCGCCACCTGCTCCATCAACTGGCGCACCTGTTGTACCTTCCGACTGGTGCCGACCAGACTGCGGAACAGTTGAACCCCGCGCTGTTGACCACGTTCTTTGCCGCGACTGAACTGAGCGCGATAGATCTGGGCGCGATAAAGCGAATCGACAAACTTGTTGTAATTCAGCGGCCATTCCATTCTGGCAATGATCCGGGCGCCGTCGTCTTCGGACACGCCTTTGAGCTCTGGATCACCCACCATCAGAATGGGCAAGCCCTGCATGAACTTGCAGGTGCTGGTCACGCGCCGGGCGCTGGCGGCATCTTCACCATTGATGACCGCGACACCGATCCCGTTCCTGATCTGTTCGTCGTCACTTTCCAAAAGTGCCAATGCTTCGTCGCCAGCCACAACCTGTTCTTCGCCGACAAACTCCAGAATGGTGACCAGATCCTTGCGCCTGGATTCATCATCACTCAGCAACAGCACTTTGTGGTTCTTGGACATTCACAGGAATCTCTTTGGGAATTTGTGCGGTATTTAAGACTGTATGGGCGCCGGAGTCAATTTTATGACGCTATCTTCGGGGGTTCGTTGAAACGTTCTCGTAAGCACGAGCGGCGTTTCGATTTTCATTCACACCTTTGAGGGATTCCCGGGCTTCATCGCGGGCTTTGACGGCAACCTGGTTGGCAGATTCCACAAACTCATTCAGTGCTTCAAGCCGGTCACGTATCAGCGCTGGATCAACCCGTCCGGCCTCCAATTCAACCATTAACGGTTCGACGGCCGGTTTAACCCGGGTATTCAGCTCTGCAAGCTGCTCCCAGTTTTGTTCGGCGAGGGCCTGATGCAGTTCTGACCTGAGCCGGTCAAGGTTTTCCAGAAGGGCCTGAGAGTCTGCCATACGGTCTTCTCCACGGGTGGACGGAATAGTACTGGCCTGGCAGACAGCTCAAGCGGGCAATCACCCCATACGGGCAATACCCCTGATTCGCACATTACCGACGGGCGGCCCGACGGGCAGCGGCTGCGGTAAACTCGTTGCCGCGATAACCGGGCTCAAAGTTGTAAGCCGGGTAACCGTTATCCAGACCATCGATGTAATAACGCTGGGCCTTCAGATCATACGTCATTTCCAGGGTGGTCCAGAAGACCGGCATACTGTAATAGACAATGTTGTGGGTTTCAGAGACCCGCCAGAGTTCACCGTCGCGGTATTCTTCAGTGGCCAGGATCTGCCAGCTGTCTTCGTCGATATAGTACACCCGGCGATCATAGATATGGCTAATGCCGGTGCGGCGCTTGGCCTCGACCACCCATACCCGGTGCAACTCATAACGAGTCAGACTCTGGTTGATGTGATTCGGCCGAACAATATCGCTCGGTCGTACCTTTTCATCATGCAGTTTGTAGGCGTTGTAAGGAACAATCAGTTCTCGTTTGCCCTTCAGCTCCCAGTCGTACTGATTGGGTGCGCCGTTGTACATATCCTTCTGATCCACCGAACGCAGTGACGATGAATTCGGCAAGTCTGTCTCATAGGCCAGGTTCGGCGAGCGACGCAGGCGACGTGAACCGGAATCGTAACGCCAGGCCAGTCGAGGTGACCGGACCTGGTCCAGAGTCTCGTGCACAAGTGTGATGGTCCCGGCCAGCGTTGATGGCGCAATGGTCTGGGTCTTCAGGTAGAAGATCTTGTTATCGATATCTTCAAGCTCGGCACCGGGGCGACTATAAGCAAAGAAGTAATCGTAGTCATTGACAACAGCGTTGAATGAGCCATCCCGCTGCGGGGTCGCGGATGCACTGCGAAACGAAAGCTCTTCGCCGCGATAACGGAGAATATGGTTCCAGATCACCTCAAGGCCATTCTGCGGAATCGGGAACGGGCTGGTCATAATGGTGTCGCGAACCCCGTTGCCGTTATCAAGAAGCTCGGCCGACAATGCATTGTCATGGAACTTGTCGTATACGGGCTTCGGGAACGCTGCGGTGCGGCGAGTCTGGTATACCGGCATAAAGAATTCAGGGCCGTACTGCTCGAGCATCTGGATGTGCCCGTCAGACAGCGTAGCGCGGTACTGATCCAGGTTATCCCCGGTAATCACATACAGTGCGTCATCTTCAGGAAAAGGGTTTGTTTCAATCGTGCCCTTACGCCAGTTTGCCGGCGGCACCGCCAGTCCACCCGTCCATGCCGGAATGGTACCCGCCTCGTTGCCTGCGCGCTCTGCACCTACCGGGGTTAAATCGTTCTTCAGGCGCTCGGCCTCAGCCAGTGACACCTTTGCCATAACCGGGCCGGAAAACCCCATTACCGCCGCCGCTATCGCAGCAATTAGCCGGTTCCGCATTCTTAAAACCTCCAAATGGATCACAAGACGATCAAAACTTGCCCAGATTGGCTTGCATTCTTGCCAATTTCAAACGACCGTTTCAAGTTATTGTTTGTATTTTCTTGTGACTCGACGAGTTTTCGGAGGTAAGGACAAGGGGAGAAATGGTTGCGCAAAAATGTTAGGATCCGCCCCTTAGTCTGAGCAATCTTTCACGGGCTTACCCAGTGCAGGTGACGTATGGCATCACAATGGTACTCTCTGGTGTCCCAAAAGCTTTTTCTGGCCAGCACCTTACTGGCCAGGCTCGAATCAGATGCCACCAACGAAAACACAGGCCAGAACTTCATCGCCGAAAAAGAAGCACTGTCCCAAGGCGCGACAGAGCTGTTACTGAGGGCGCGCCAGTCACTGTTGATCATGATTGCGCGATGCCACCAGCACAAAACGAAAAAACCGGGCACACTGTCCGAACTGGAAGCACTGTTTCCGTATGAAGTGTATGAAGTACAATTGCTGAAAGAGCTGTCTGACACGCCGGAGAACTGGTGGCATCACCTGGATCAACTTGAAGCGGCTTTGAGCCAGCCTCCTGTGACGCGCAAGAACGTTACCGGGGAAAACATCATTGCAATTTCTGTCGAACAGGGTCCGGACCGTTCCGCCGATGCCCTGAAGAGCACACTCGCGGCAATCACCAGGCTTGCCAGGAGCATTGAAGACCAACACAGCGAGTGGTGATCCACCCTGTCACGCAACATCGAATTTACCACGACAAAGGTTGAACCAATGTCCCCATCGTTTTTTGAAATCGTACAACTGGCCGATGGCGATTACGCCCTGCGCCGCATTGACGACGACGCAGCACCTCTGGTTCGCATCTCTTTTTCGGAAGAAGCCCGGGAAATGATGGAAGACCGCGACATGAATGTCGCCAAAGCCATGATTGCTGCAGGCATCGAAGCGGCCGGAAATGTCGGCCACAATATCGATTGGGATGATGACGATAACGAATTTGCCGATACACGGCCGCAATACACCCTGCATTAGCCTGCTTTACCGGTGACGCAACACCACACCGTGACTGTCTCCCTGCGCCGAAGCCATTTGAAGGGACTCAAAGGCTGAACGACCAAGCTTGTTTGTCCAGAGCACAACCGCATGACAGGTACCCGCACAGAGTGCACGTTCGGCCAGTTGTTGCGCGGAAAAACCAGCGGTTGAGCGCAATACCAATATTTCGGTTGCAATAATACTTTGCATTTTCTGCCACTTGCTCACCAACGATTGCGGTGGGTCGATCAGTGCCAGCCAGCGCTTTTCCTGATTCAACTGTGTCAACATTGGCAACAACAACTGAACGTTGTCCACTTGACCTTCCGGCAGAATAATTTCAGTCACATTGCCGACCAGGTGTTTCGCTTTCAGGGCGCTGCCCGAGAGTGAGCGGTAAGTCTTGGCTCGCCCTTGAGCAACAGTCTCCCCGTGAGCCGGAATGACCGCCGCCGGCTGGAACGCCATGTTCTGATTGAAG
>JAWOAO010000110.1:0-8986 GCA_046498485.1 Marinobacter sp.
GCCAAAACCTTTGACCTGTGAGTTGGTCATAGGTTTTACTCTAAATTTCGTTACTGGTGATTAGAGCGCCGTGGCTGGGAGAGCTTCCGCCGATCTGATTCGTGGATTCTTTGTCCATTCCTGATATCTGGTGGGAATACACTATGAAAGTCAAAGAGCTTGCGGACGCTGCCGGGGTTAATCCGGACACCGTGCGCTTCTACACCCGCGAAAGGCTGCTGCACCCGGTCCGCAATCCGGACAACAATTACCAGCACTACGATGCCGAGGATCTGCGCCGGTTGCGTTTTGCCCGCAAATCCCGGCAGCTGGGGTTTTCCTTGCCGGAGATCCGGCAGATTCTGGAGCGGGCGGATGATCAGCATTCGCCCTGTCCAATGGTGCGGGATGTGTTTCAGCATCGGCTGGCGGAGGTGGAGCGGGAAATTGCCGAGTTACAGGAGCTGCGCAAGCGGATGACTTCGGCGCTGTCGGCCTGGCAGGATATGCCGGACGGAACGCCGGATGGCCATACCATTTGTCGGTTGATTGAGCATTGGGACGACCCCGCTGCTGCGCCTTGTTGTGGAGAACAGAGATGATGAATGAGGCACCTGTGTTGAAGACGGCGCTGAGTATTTCCGGGGCGTCCTGTCAGGGTTGTGCCAACAAGATTCGCAGCGCGCTGGAGCCGCTGACCGGAAGTACCGATCTGGTTGAGGTGAATCTGGACGCGCAGACGGTGGCTTTGCCGGACGGGGTGGATCTGGCCGAAGCAGCGCGGGTGGTGACGGAGACCGGCTATCCGGCGGAGCCGGTTGCAGCGGCGGAGCACTCGGCCAGCTGTTGTGCCTCGAAAACGCCGGCATCTGACTCCAGCGACTCCGGTGACGACTCAAGTACCGGCAAGCCCGCCCAGGATACCCGTTCCGCGCCGGCGGCGTCCGCGGAAGATCAGGTCGCGCTGGCGGTGACCGGCGCCACCTGTGCATCCTGTGTGCGCAGTATCGAGAAAGCGCTGCTGTCGGTACCGGGGGTGACTCAGGCCCATATGAATCTGGCGGATAACACCGCCAGCGCCAGTGGTAAGGCGGAGCCGGAGGCGCTGATCAAGGCGATAGAAAGTGCCGGTTACGGTGCCAGTGTGATTGAGGATGCCGACGCCGCCGATGACCGTCGGCAAGCGCAAGACAAAAAGCAGTACAAGGTGCTGCTGGTAAAAATGGCCATCAGCCTTGGCCTCGGGATTATCCTGATGGTCTGGGGCATGGGTTTCGACACCATGATGGTGACCGACGCCAATCAGACCACCTGGTTCAACTTCGGCATTCTGACCCTGGGCGTGATGATCGCCACCGGCGGTCATTTCTTTATTGGTGCCTGGAAGGCGTTCAGGCACCACAACGCCAATATGGATACCCTGATCGCGCTGGGTACCGGCACCGCCTGGCTGTACTCCATGGTGGTGGTCAGCATACCGGCGTTGCTGCCGGAGATGGCCCGGCACGTCTATTTTGAAGCCTCGGCGATGATCATCGGCCTGATCAATCTGGGCCAGGCCCTGGAGTTGCGAGCCAAGGGCAAAACCTCGGAGGCAGTGCGCCGGTTGCTCGATTTGCGGGCGAAAACCGCGCGGGTGATTCGCGATGGCCAGGAACAGGACATTCCGGTGGATCAGGTGCAGAAAGGCGATCGGGTGCGGGTGCGCCCGGGCGAGAGTCTGCCGGTCGACGGCGTCATTGTTGAGGGCACCACCCGCATTGATGAAAGCATGCTCACCGGCGAACCCATGCCGGTCAGCAAGGGCGCGGAC
The DNA here is from genome assembly GCA_046498485.1 of Marinobacter sp. Lineage (GTDB taxonomy): Bacteria > Pseudomonadota > Gammaproteobacteria > Pseudomonadales > Oleiphilaceae > Marinobacter. The sequence continues at coordinate 1,793 of JAWOAO010000110.1, forward strand.
GATGAAGTGTCTGCCGGCACCCTGAACACGCACGGCTCGATCATTTATGAGGCGACCCGGGTTGGCAGTGACACCGCGCTGGCGCAGATCATCAAACTGGTGAAAAAGGCCCAGGGTTCGAAGCCGGCCATTGGCCGCCTGGCCGACACGATTTCGTCGGTGTTCGTGCCCACAGTGATGCTGATTGCGATCGCAGCGGCGCTGGTCTGGTACAACGTCGGCCCGGAACCGGCAGTGGTGCACATGATGGTGGCGGCCACCACCGTACTGATCATTGCCTGTCCCTGCGCCCTGGGCCTGGCCACGCCCATGTCGGTGATGGTCGGCGTGGGCAAGGCGGCCGAATACGGCGCGCTGATCCGCCAGGGCGATGCCCTGCAGACCGCGGGCAAGATTGATCTGGTGATTCTGGACAAGACCGGCACCATCACCGAAGGCCACCCCACGGTGACCCGCGTGCATGCCACCGAAGGCAACGAGACCACCCTGCTGGCGCTGGCGGCCGGGCTGGAGCAGCATTCCGAGCATCCACTGGCCGAAGCGGTTCTCAACAAAGCCGAACAGGACGGGATTGCGCCAGAACAAATCACCGGCTTCGAAGCCGTCAATGGCAAGGGCGTGCAAGGCCAGTTCGACGGTCAGCCGGTGCGGCTGGGCAACCGGCGCTGGCTGGAAGCCGAGGGTATCGCCATAGCCGACCTGGATGCGGCGGCAAACGCCATTACCGAAGACGCCGGCACGCCGCTGTTCCTGGCGCTGGGCGATCAGGCGCTGGGCGTCATCGGGGTCGCCGATGCCATCAAAGCGGACTCGCGGGCGGCGATTGAGCGCCTGCATCAGGCCGGCATCAGGGTGATGATGGTCACCGGCGATGTCGACGCCACCGCCAAAGCCATTTCCGCCAAGGCCGGTATCGATGACTACCGGGCCGAAGTGCTGCCAGAAAACAAGGCCGAAGTGGTCAGTGAGATGCGCGGCAAAGGCTACACCGTGGCCATGGTCGGTGATGGCATTAACGACGCCCCCGCCCTGGCCGCCGCCGATGTCGGCTTTGCCATCGGCACCGGCACCGACGTCGCCATTGAGAGCGCCGCCATCACCCTGATGCGGGGCTCGCTGCACGGCGTGCCGGACGCCATCGAGATCTCCCGGGCAACGGTGACCAACATCAAGCAGAATCTGTTCGGAGCGTTCATCTACAACTCACTGGGTATTCCCGTGGCGGCGGGGCTGCTTTACCCTGTCTGGGGCATCCTGATGAGCCCGATTCTGGCCGGCGCGGCTATGTCTCTGTCGTCGGTAACCGTGGTATCCAACGCCAACCGCCTTCGCCTGTTCAGAACCAGTCATAATACCGCACAGCAAGAGGAGCGGAACTGATGGAAGCATTGCTGGTCAATGCCGCAGGGCTTGCCCTGATGGCGGCCGTGGTCTGGTGGTTCTGGCTATCCGATAACGATGCCAGCCAGAAACACTGAGTCTGTTCACCAACGCATTACCGAGGTAATCGCCATGAAAAAACACACCTTAGCACTGGGCCTGGTGGCCGCTCTGGGTTTCAGCACGACCGCCCTGGCTGGCGGTGCCGCTCAAAGTATTCATGTCTACAAATCGCCAACCTGTGGCTGCTGCGACGACTGGATTGACCACCTGGAAGAAAACGGCTTCGACGTCACCGCCACCAACTCTGACAACATGGGCAAGATCAAGGCTGACGCCGGGCTGATTGCGGGCCTGGGCAGCTGTCACACCGCCTTTGTCGGTGATTACGTGGTCGAAGGCCATGTTCCGGCAGACGACATCAAGCGCCTGCTCAGCGCAGCCCCCAAAGCCACTGGCCTGAGTGTGCCGGGTATGCCCATGGGCTCGCCGGGCATGGAAATGGGTGACCGCAAAGACCACTACAAAGTCATTCTGTTTAACGAAAACGGTCAGACCCGGGTGTTTGCCGAGCACAACTGAAGTTCGGAGCGGAGACTATTTTCCCTGGTCGGCCTGCCAGATCTGACTCCCTCTGGCAGAACCGTTATACTCCGCGGCATCACACATTTATAGTCAGGTTATTTCTCCATGCTTAATGCCGACGCCCTCAATCAGTTGCGCCAGCTGAAAACCGATATCAAGGAACTTAAGGTGGTCTTCGCCGGGACCGTCAAGCCTACTAACGGGCGCTTCGGCTTTGTGGCTCTGGATGAAGGGCGGGATGTATTCCTGCCTCCGGAGGAAATGCAAAAGGTACTGCCCGGTGATCGCGTAAACGTGATCGAACAGGAAGTGGAAAAAGGCAAAACCCAGGGCGTGGTGGACGAGCTGCTGGAATCCCACCTCACCACCTTTGTTGGCCGCTACCTGATCAAGGGCAAGGGTCACTTTGTGGCGCCGGAAACCCCGGGCATCAACCGCTGGATCTTTATTCCGCCCAAGGAACGCATGGGCGCGCAGCCAGACGACTTTATCTACTGCCAGATCCACCGCCATCCATTCAGGGACGGCAAAGGCCAGGCCAAGGTACTGCGGGTGATCGGCAAAGCCGGTGAACCCGGTATCGAACGCGCCTTCACCCTGGCCAACTTCGATTTGGCCGACACCTGGCCGGAGCAAGTGCAGGCTCAGGCCGACAGTCTGAGCGAAGACAGCATCGCCAGCTACACCGATAGCCGGGAAGACCGCACCAGTCAGCCCTACGTCACCGTCGACAGCCCGGGCACCCAGGATATGGACGATGCCCTGATGGCCACACCGAACGCCACCGGCTGGGCCCTGTCGATCGCCATTGCCGATCCCACTGCGATGATCGCACCCGGCACCCCGGCCGAAGAAGAAGCCTTCAACCGGGCCACCGCGATCTACTTCCCGGGCGAGCCGCTGCCAATGCTGCCCGACAGCATCAGCACCCGCTTGTGCTCGTTGATGCCGGATGTGCCCCGACTGGTGCTGGTGTGCGACCTGCAAGTGAACAACGATGGCAGCCTGGGCGATTACAGCTTTCACCAGGCCACTATTCGCTCCAAAGGCAAGCTCAGTTACGAACTGGTGTCGCACCTGATCGAAGGCCGCCAGGACGACGAGATCAAAGCGCTGTCCGACGACGTGAGTAACAGCCTGGACCAGCTGCATCAGGCCGCCACTGCCCTGCGTAAATGGCGCGCCGAACATGCCCTGCTGAGCACGGACCGGCCAGAATTCCGCCTGCGTCTGGATGAAAACAGGCGCATCCGGCTGATTGAGCCCTCGGTACAGAATGAAGCCCATCGACTGGTGGAAGAGTGCATGGTCGCCGCCAACCGCTGCGCCGCTGACTTCCTGAACCAGCGCGGCCAGGGCCTGTTCATCCAGCACCCGGGCCTGCGCGATGACCGGGCCGACAATATTCGCAAGCTGCTCGAAAGCCACGCACCGCACCTGACCGAACTGGACGCCAGCAGCGCCGACGGCTTCAGATCGCTGATGAAACACAGTGAGCAGCTGCAAGCGGAGGTGCCGGTCAAATCCATCCTGTCACGGCAACTGGCCCGCGCCGAACTCGGTTTTGACGCCGCACCCCATCAGGGCATGGGCCTGACCGCCTACACCACGTTTACCTCACCGCTGCGCAAGTTCTCGGACTTTTATGTGCACCGGCTGATCAAGTCGGCGCTGTGGGATGCCCCGATCAAGGCGTTAAACAGCCAGCAGCTGGAAGCCCTGCAGGCGACCCAGTTCCGGGCTCGCCAGGCCGCCAACACGCTGGAAACCTGGCTCAAGGCTGATTATGCCAAGACCCTGCCGGTAGATCCGATGGCAGGCACCATCAACCGCACCATGCCCTCGGGCTTCTTCGTGCGGCTGGACTGCAATGGCCTGGAAGGCTTTGTCAGCTGCAAGGATCTGGACGGTAAATACAGTTTTGATCCGGTTACCCTGCGGCTGATTCATAACAAGAACGGCCGCATCTTCCAGCTGGAGCAGCGAGTCACCGTGAGCTTTATCGGGGTGGATGACGAGCGCCGGCAGATCAATTTCAAGCTGCTGGCGGCCGAGGAAATCGTCACCGGTCAGGACAACGCTGACAACGGTTAGCAAACCGGTTGTGCTGACACACCGTATCTCTTACAGGTAAACCTTGTTAGGGAGGTGTGTCATGCCCATCAGTCCTCAGGACTTCCTGAAAAAATACGGCTTTGACCAGGAAGACGAAGAGCCCGATCACACTCTGCGGCACAATGCCCTGGAGCACGCCAAACGCTTGCGCCGGCCCCGTGCCGGCACACCTCACGACTGGGAAGAGTGGGAGCGTTACAAGCGCGAACACCCGGATGAGGTGGACGACAAGGACGAATCCTGACTCAGCCTTGTTGCTTGTCAGGACTGAGCACGCGGCCCAAACGCTCATCTTTGCGTTGCCACAGCGCGCCAAGCCAGTTTTTCACGTTGCGGCGGTGTTCCGCATCGCTGGAATAATCCCGTCCTTTCAGGTGCTCCGGGATGTCCTGGGTATCGATGTCCATGTAAAGTTCCGGGACCCGGCCACACATGAAATCCCAGAAACTCGGCGCACCACCTTTCGGGTAGGCAATAGTCACGTCCACCAGCGTGTCGATGGAATCACCCATGGCGTCCAGTACAAACGCCACACCACCGGCCTTGGGTACCAACAGATGCTGGTACGGTGATTTCTGCTTATCGTGTTTGGCCTGGGTGAAGCGGGTACCTTCGACAAAGTTCATCACACTGACCGGGGTAAAACGGAATTTTTCGCAGGCTTCGCGGGTGGCTTTCAGGTCTTCACCGCGCTTTTCCGGGTGTTTTATCAGGTATTCCCGGGTATACCGCTTCATAAACGGGAAATCCAGCCCCCACCACGCCAGGCCAATCACCGGCACCCAGATCAGTTGCTGCTTCAGGAAAAACTTCAGAAACGGCGCCCGACGGTTAAACACCCGCTGCATGGCAAAGATATCAACCCAGCTCTGGTGATTGCTCAATACCAGATACCAGCTTTCGCGCTTGAGTTTGTCGGCCCCCGTCACCTGCCAGCGGGTGCCATGGGTCAGCTTCATCCAGCCGGTGTTGCAGGCCACCCAGGACTCCGAGATCCAGATAATGGCTTTGGTGCACAGCACACGGAAGCCCTTGTGCGGGATGATCAGCTTGAGAATAGCCGGAATATAAAGCAGCAGGCACCAGAACACGGTGTTCAGGCCCAGCAGAATGGAGTTGATAATGCCAATGAGGGGAGCAGGCAGAAAACTGAGCATGGTGATCCTGTTTCAGGTTGTTATTGCCAATGACCCCCATCATAACAACCGCAGGCGGGATTGTAGAGTTGCCCGGAGTTCAGACAGACTCTTGATCACCGCTGACGGCTCAATGCCCCAATCTTCGAACACCTTGTTGGTATCCCGCTGTACCCAGATCGCGGTAAGCCCGGCGGCTCTGGCGCCGATCACGTCCCAGGCGTTGCTGGACACCAGGCACAGAGGTTTGTCCCAGGCGCCGGTGGCGCGGCGGGCGTAGGTGTAGACAGCCGGGTCGGGCTTGTAGGTTTTGAGATCGTCGACCGAGACCAGGCCGTCGAACTGCTCCAGCAGGTGATTGTGGCCGAGCACTTTTTCCAGCGCCGGGTAGCTGCCGTTGGAGAAGGCGTAGAGCGGGTAGTGGCCTTTAAGGGCCTGCAGTGCCGGCAGCGCGTCGTCAAACGCCGGCAGCGACAGATACGCGGCCATCAACTCGTCTTCCCGCGCTGTGTTCAGCGCCAATTGATGGCTGGCCATAGCGTAACGCAGGGCCTGACGGGTGCAGACACCGAAGTCTTCGTAGACCCTCATCAAGCCCTTCCGGAACGAAAACTCCAGCTGTTTCTCCCGCCACAGAGCCGCCACGGCGGTTGCCTCCGGGCCGGCGTCCTGCTCGAGCAGGCTGGACATACCCATGGGGTCTACCAGGGTGCCGTAGACATCAAACGCCAATGTGGTCTTCATGTTTGCTCCTGTGTGGCAGAGGTGTTCAGCTTATATTGAACAAATACTCAAGTTAGACCAATCGGGCCCTGGTGGCAACGGCTCGCTGATGACTTACCGACAGCACTCGCCTAGACTACAACCCATGAAATCTTTTGATATGTTGAACCTCGACCTTCGATCCCTGGCAACTTTTGTGGCGGTGCTGGATGAAAGCAGCGTGTCACGGGCGGCGGTTCGGCTGGGCGTGTCCCAGTCTGCAGTAAGCCATACCCTGGAGCGTCTGCGGCAGGCCTTTGGCGATCCGCTGTTTGTGAAGTCTGGCCGTGGCATCGTGGCCACGGACTATGCCCTGCGCACCGGGCCGCACATCCGCCAGCTGCTGGACGACCTGCGCACGTTGCCCTCCGGGCCACCGTTTGCTCCGGCGACGGCGGAGTTCAGCTTTACCATCGCGGCCAATGACTACCAGCGGGATCTGTTACTGCCGGGATTGGTAAAAATTCTACGCGAGCAGGCGCCGGGGATTCACTTGCAAGTGATCCCCTCCGGTATTCCCAATCCCGAGATGCTGCGGAAACAAGCCTGCGAACTGGTGATCAGCCCCCACGCCCCGGAAGCGACAGACATCATGCAACGGGGCTTGATGGCAGACCGGATAGTGGTGTTCTACGACCCCAATGAAAGGGATGCACCGGCAGACCTGAAGGATTACATGAACGCCGGCCACATCACCATGCTGTTCGCCACCGGCGAAAAACCCGGCCTGGACAGCGCCATGGAAGCGCGGGGCCTGAAACGGCGCAGTGCGGTGACGGTCTCCAACTTCTCCGGCCTGCCGGAGTTTCTGCGCGGCACCACCCTGCTTGCATCTGCCCCGGAACGCATGAGCACCCAGCTGATGCGCGACTTCGCTTACGTCCCCCTGCCGTTCCAGTACAACCCCTTCACCCTGCTGATGCTCTGGCATCGCCGGCACCAGACCGACCCTGCCCACCGCTGGGTGCGCAACCAGGTGAACTCGGTGGCAGCCACCATGAACGGCTTGCACGATTAATCAATCGATTTTGTTCATGTATCGCATGAAAGGTTAAGCCGTTATTTTTTCAGGTTAGTCGTCCTAGACTTCCCTTCCGAATGCCACATGTCAGGTTGGGGAACGGCTTGCCAAAACCTTGCGGAGCCATGGATGGCGGAGCAGAGCGTACAGGGACGTATTCACAGCGTGTTTTGGCAAGCCGTTCCCCAACCTGAC
>JAWOAO010000354.1:0-3789 GCA_046498485.1 Marinobacter sp.
TCAACCAGGGCGAGGTGTGCACCTGTCCGTCCCGCGCGCTGATCCAGGAAGACATGTACGAGGAATTCATGGCCAAAGTGGTTGCGCGCACCAAGTCGATCAAACGCGGCAACCCGCTGGATACCGATGTACAGGTGGGCGCCCAGGCCAGCAAGGAGCAGTTCGACAAGATCATGTCCTATCTGGAAATCGGCAAGCAGGAAGGTGCGGAAGTGCTGACCGGCGGCGGCCGTGAGGAAATGGAAGGTGAGTACAACAACGGCTTCTACGTTCAGCCCACGCTGCTGAAAGGCACAAACGACATGCGCGTGTTCCAGGAAGAAATCTTCGGCCCGGTGGTGGGTGTCACCACCTTCAAGGACGAGGAAGAGGCCCTGGCCATCGCCAACGACACCGAGTTTGGCCTCGGCGCCGGCCTATGGACCCGCGACATCAACCGTGCCTACCGCATGGGCCGCGCCATTCAGGCCGGTCGGGTATGGACCAACTGTTACCATCAGTATCCGGCCCACGCCGCCTTTGGTGGTTACAAGAAGTCGGGTGTTGGCCGCGAGAACCACAAGATGGCGCTGGATCACTATCAGCAGACCAAGTGCCTGCTGGTGAGTTACGACATCAACCCGTTGGGATTCTTCTGAGCCTGACAAAGCAATGACTGTTGTGCCCGGGCCCACCCACACAGGCCCGGTGGCGAGTGTGCACAAGGATGTGCATTTTCTTTCCCGGAGACTGGCCTGGGTATGCGGGTTTTTCTGCCATTTCTTTGGCCCTCCCCAGGGCCTTTTTTGTTTTTACACCCCTGTTCCTGAAGGTGGTCCGAAAGGATGAATTCCTGCGCCCTTATCGGCCGAAAATCAGTCCCAAAGTACCATGTTTGACTACAATGATAGAGGGTAGGGTAGAACGTGAGTTACCGGGCAACCGGTTAACGTATCCTCCACGCCATAACAATCATCACAAGAGGAAAGCATCATGTGGACCAAACCAGCCTATGACGACCTGCGAATCGGCTTCGAAGTCACCATGTACTTCGCGAACCGCTGAAAACCGATGGCCAGCCGCTATGCGCTGGCCATTTTGCTTCCGGAGTTTCCACCATGCAAATTCGTGTCCTCGGTTCCGCCGCCGGTGGTGGCTTCCCCCAGTGGAACTGCAACTGCGCCAATTGCGACGGTTTCCGTAAAGGGTCCCTGAATGCCAGCGCCCGCACCCAGTCGTCCATCGCCATCAGCGAAGACGGAGTCAGCTGGGTTCTTTGTAACGCGTCACCGGACATCCGTGCCCAGCTGGCTTCGTTTGACGCCATGCAGCCTGGCCGCGCCTTGCGGGATACCGGCATTGGTGCCGTGCTGCTGATTGATAGCCAGGTAGATCACACCACCGGCCTGTTGATGTTACGGGAGGGGCTACCGCTGGATGTGTGGTGCACTGCACAGGTGCATGAAGATCTGAGCACCGGCTTCCCTTTATTTCGCATGCTGGAGCACTGGAATGGTGGGCCCCAGTGGCGTGAGATACCCTGCACCGATCAACAGTCCTTTACCATACCCTGTGCGCCGTCCCTGCGCCTGACCGCCATACCGTTACTGAGTAACGCGCCGCCGTATTCACCAAGGCGGAACAACCCACACCCGGGGGACAATATCGGCCTGTTTATCGAAGACACCGGCAGTGGTGAAACCGTGATGTACGCGCCGGGTCTGGGACAACCGGATGAACAGATCCTGCAGTGGATGCGCAAAGCCGATATCCTGCTGGTGGATGGCACCGTCTGGCGCGACGATGAAATGCTGCGTTGCGAAGTGGGCACCCGTACCGGCCAGGAAATGGGACATCTGGCCCAGAGTGGCCCCGGCGGCATGGTCGAAGTGCTGGATACCATGCCGGCAAAGCGGAAAATTCTTATCCATATCAATAATACCAATCCCATTCTGGATGAGGACTCGCCGGAGCGGGCTGTGCTGGCAAGGCACGGCATTGAGGTGTCCTTTGACGGAATGCATCTGGACCTGGCGGTACCCTCATGAACGCAATCTCGACCCCGGTGATGAATCGCAAGGAATTCGAACAGGCTCTGCGAGCCAAAGGCCAGTATTACCACATCCACCACCCCTACCATAAAGCCATGTACGGCGGTGACTGCACGCCGCAACAGATCCGTGGCTGGGTGGCCAACCGTTTCTATTACCAGATCAATATTCCCCGCAAGGATGCCGCCATCATGGCCAACTGCCCGGATGCGTCGGTGCGCCGGTTATGGCTGCAGCGGGTGCTGGATCACGATGGCCACAGTGATGATGAGGGCGGTATTGAAGCCTGGCTCAGCCTGGCGGAAGCGGTGGGGCTGACTCGTGAGGAGGTGATCGACCAGCGCCATGTGCTGCCCGGTGTCCGGTTCGCGGTGGACGCCTATCTGAATTTTGCCCGCCGGGCCAGCTGGCAGGAAGCGGCCTGCTCTTCATTGACGGAGTTGTTCGCACCGGAGATCCACCAGTCCCGACTCGACAGCTGGCCGCAGCACTATCCCTGGATCAAGGCCGACGGTTATGCCTATTTCCGCAAGCGGCTGTCAGAGGCGCGCCGGGATGTGGAGCACGGGCTGAGCATCACCCTGGATCATTTTACCACTGCGGCACAGCAGACCCGTGCCCTGGAAATTCTGCAATTCAAACTGGATATCTTATGGTCGATGTTGGATGCTCTGACGATGGCTTATCAGCACCAGACGCCACCGTATCATACCGTCACCGATCAGCCCGTGTGGCACCGGGGGCTGTGATGGCGGTGCCTATGGAACAGATACCGCGGCTGCGCCCGGGCTTTCGCTTTCAGTGGGAACCGGCGCAGAACGCCCACGTATTGCTGTATCCGGAAGGGATGGTACGGCTGAACGACAGCGCTGGTGCGGTACTGAAGGAAGTGGACGGCGAGCGCACTGTCGCCGACATCGTGGCAATCCTGGAACAGCAGTTCCCGGATGCCGGTTCCCTGGCGGACGATGTCAGCGAGTTCCTTGAAGACGCTGAACAGCAACACTGGATACGGTTTTCATGACAGGCCACCACGCAATGCCGGCGGGCGACCGTCCCGGTATCGGCCCGCCGCTGTGGTTGCTGGCGGAGCTGACGTACCGCTGCCCGCTGCAGTGCCCCTACTGTTCCAATCCTCTGGATTTCGCCCAGACCGAGCAGGAACTGACTACCGAAGAGTGGGTCAGGGTGCTGCGTCAGGGTCGTGACATGGGCGCGGCCCAACTGGGCTTTTCCGGCGGTGAACCACTGGTGCGCCAGGACCTGCCAGAACTGATTGCCGAGGCGCGGCAGCTGGGCTACTACACCAACCTGATCACCTCGGGCCTGGGGCTCACCGAGGCCAAGGTGATCGCGTTCCGGGATGCCGGTCTCGACCATATCCAGGTGAGTTTCCAGGCCTCGGATCCGGAGCTTAACAATGCCGTGGCCGGGTCCCGCAAGGCCTTTGACCAGAAACTGGCGATGGCCCGTGCGGTAAAAGAAGCGGGCTACCCCATGGTGCTCAACTTCGTGATCCATCGTCACAACATCCACCAGATGGACGATATTATCAGCCTCTGTGAGCAACTGGGTGCCGACTACGTCGAGTTAGCCACCTGCCAGTATTACGGTTGGGCCTTCGAAAACCGCGAGGGGCTGATGCCGTCCAAAGCGCAATTAGAGAAGGCCGAGGCCGAAGTAAACAGTTATCGCCAGCGCCTGACGGCCAACGGTTCGGCCATGAGGCTGATCTTCGTCACGCCGGATTACTACGAGG
>JAWOAO010000362.1:0-3343 GCA_046498485.1 Marinobacter sp.
GTTATCCGCAAAGTATAGACGCCGGCACCGGATTTATCGGCTCCCGGTCGAGCCAAAGCCGCCGTTGCCCCGGGCGCTGGCATCGAACTCCGAAACCACCTCAAACTCAGCCTGCACCACCGGCACCAGCACCAGCTGGGCAATGCGCTCGCCGACGTCGATGGTGAACGGCGTCTGCCCCCGGTTCCAGCAAGACACCATCAACTCCCCCTGATAATCCGAGTCAATCAACCCGACCAGATTCCCCAGCACAATGCCATGTTTGTGGCCAAGGCCACTGCGCGGAAGAATCATCGCCGCCAGCGACGGGTCGGCAATGTGGATGGACAGCCCGGTCGGAATCAGGTGAGTTTCACCCGGTGCCACGGTCAGAGCTTGCTCAAGCCCCGCCCGGAGATCCAGGCCGGCGGAGCCCTCGGTCGCGTATTCCGGAAACGGAATCACCCCACCAATGCGCTCATCCAGAATTCTTACCTGCAGTTTTTTTCGATTCATCAGTTCCCGACCTTCTTGCTGTGTTCGGCAATCAACGCCACCAGTCGTGCCGCAATGACCTGTTTACTGTCCGGGCCAATGGCCTCCTGCCCCTCAGGCCAGAACACCGTCACGGCATTGTGGTCACTGTTAAAGCCCAGCCCCGGGGCGGAGACATCGTTGGCCACGATCATGTTGAGCTTTTTGCGCTGCATTTTATCGGTGGCGTAGCGCGCCACCTCCGTGGTCTCAGCGGCAAAGCCCACGGTAAAGGGTGCGTTCGGCCGGGCGGCAATGGTGGCCAGGGTATCCGGGTTGCGCACCAGCGCCAGGGACATGGCATCACTGGTTTTCTTGATCTTGTCACCGGCACAGGACTCGGGCCGGTAATCCGCCACCGCCGCGGTTGCGATAAAAATGTCACAGCCTTCGCTGACGGCACGCTCCGATTCCCGCAGCATGTCGTCCGCGGTAACCACCGGGCGCACCTCGACACCGTCCGGAGCCGTCAGATTCACCGGGCCACTGATAACGATCACCCTCGCGCCGGCACGGGCGGCCGCACCGGCCATGGCGTAGCCCATTTTTCCGGAGCTGTGATTGGAAATGTAACGGACCGGATCGATAGGCTCCCGGGTCGGCCCAGCGGTGATCACCAGTCGCTGGCCGGCCAGCACGCCAGCAGCCTCCTTGGGCGAGCCTTGCTGTACCAGATCAGCAAGCACGTCCGGCGCCAGCATCCGGCCAGGCCCGGTGTCACCGCAAGCCTGCTCACCCTGATCAGGGCCCCAGACCGAGATTTGCGGATCCTCGGCCAGCAACGTCATGTTGCGCTGGGTCCGATGATTACTCCACATCGCCTGATTCATCGCCGGCACCACCGCGATGGGTGCCTCGGTTGCACAACACACCGTGGTCAGCAGATCATCGGCCATGCCCTGAGCCAGGCGGGCGATAAAATCCGCAGACGCCGGCGCAATCACCACCTGATCAGCCCACTTGGCCAACTCGATGTGCCCCATGCCGGCTTCCGCTTCCGGGTCCAGCAACGAGGTACGCACCGGCTCGCCGCTAAGCGCTTGAAAGGTCAGCTGTGTCATGAAGGCTTCGGCGCCCCGGGTCATCACAACCTGCACTTCATACCCGGCTTTTTTCAGCAACCGAACCAGTTCAGCACTTTTATAAGCGGCAATGCCGCCGGTGATTCCGAGCAGAATTCGTCTGGCCGCCATGGGGGCTCCGTAATCCCGTAAAATGAAAGCGTTATAAGATAGCACGCCCGGCGCTAACAGGCAGCCTGCACACCTATCTGTTCGTTTACCAAAGGTTACTTTTTAGAGTAACCTTTGTAACTCTGAGAACCCGGTGCAGGACGCACCATCAACCTAGTTACATGCAAGGACGCAGACCATGAACAACCCCGCCTGGCCCACTGATGAGCGGCCCCGCGAACGCCTGCTTGCCCACGGCCCCGAAGCCCTCTCTGACGCCGAACTGCTCGCGATTTTCCTGCGCACCGGCACCACTGGCATGCCGGTCATGGCACTGGCCCGGCACCTGGTCAGCGAATTTTCTGGCCTGCGCGGCCTGATGACGGCGTCCCGCCGGCAGTTCTGTGACGTCAAAGGACTGGGCACGGCCAAATACGCTCAGGTCCAGGCTGCCATGGAGATGGCACGCCGCGTGATGGACGAACCGCTACGCCAGGGTGACCCGTTGCGCTCCCCTGAAGACACCCGGCGATTTCTCACCAGCCGCCTGGGCACTTACCCGCACGAAGTCTTCGCCGGGTTGTTTCTGGATAACCGGCACCGGATTATCCAGTATCGCGAACTGTTCAGGGGCACCATCGACGGTGCCGCTGTCTATCCCCGGGAGGTGGTCCGGCAGGCCCTGGAGGACAACGCGGCGGCAGTGATCTTTGCCCACAATCATCCGTCCGGCGTCGCCGAACCCAGCCAGGCCGATATTTCACTGACCCGACGATTGAAGGAAGCGCTTGGGTTGGTCGACATCAGGGTTCTTGACCATATGGTTATTGGCCACGGTGAGGTAATATCACTGGCTGAACGAGGATTGATGTAGCCGCCTCAGAGATGTCTCCGGTAAACTGGACAAATTCCCAACAATTTTTTGCGTTGGCTGGCCAGTTCTGGTATAAAAGCGTCCCTTTCTGGCGGCGTCTGGCGAGCAGCGCTCAGTTAATAGGCGTGAATCAGGGGCAGACAGTGTTCCTGTGCAACCAGAGACGCATTAAACAATGAATTTGTATAAATAGACCATTGCTCAGGTCGGAGGCAAGTATGTCCAGAGTTTGTCAGGTTACCGGTAAGCGTCCGGTTTCCGGAAATAACGTATCCCACGCGATGAATCACACTCGTCGTCGTTTTCTGCCGAATCTGCAGAGCCACCGCTTCTGGGTTGAAACCGAGAAGCGTTTCGTGAAGCTGCGCGTATCCACCAAGGGCATGCGCATCATCGACAAAAAAGGCATTGACGTCGTGCTGGTCGATCTTCGTGCCCGCATTCAGCATCAACGGATGACAGTCCGGAGGTTGGCTCGTCAATGAATAAAACAGCCGGTTCGCGGATCAATTCAAGTGCAATATTCAGCCACTTCCTCTGACCCCCGCTTATAACCTTTTTAAGCGGGCTTCCGACTTTCAGATTTTTAATGTCTTTACGCAAATTGCGTTGCTCAACATGAGGAGCAAACAGTGTTTCATTTTGCAGCTTGCTCGACATTTTCTGGTTCCCCGGGAGAAATTCCTTCGAAGCAGGCGTCGATGTCGCTGTCCGGAAACATCATCGCCATCCCGAATTCCATTTGGAACTCCGAATCCAGCGAGAGGTCAACGTGCTCCGTTGC
>JAWOAO010000293.1:0-2584 GCA_046498485.1 Marinobacter sp.
CCGGGCATCGGCACCAGCTCAATGCTCTGGGTTCTCGCCTACCTCATCTTTCTGGCCCGCTACAGCGGAATCCTTGCCCGCCCAAGAGCTGACGGTAAACAAGGCTGAAGCCAATTCGACTGCAGGCGGGCAAGGATTCCGCTGTAGCGGGCCAGAAAGATGAGGTAGGCGAGAACCCAGAGCATTGAGCTGGTGCCGATGCCCGGGTGCCACGGGATCAGCTCGAACGCGGTCAGCACCCGAATGACCGCCGCCAGCTGGATGGCGGCAAAGGCCAGCACCAGGCCCTTGGGAAGGACCAGTGGCAGACCAGCATGGCCCAGAGAGACTCTTGCAATCACGCCCAGTATCAGGCCGCCCACAGCGCCGGTGCCGGCGGCATGAGCCCAGGCGTTACTGGGCCACCCGGCCAGCAGGGAGCCAGCCAGCAGAACCAGGGCCACCGGCACCCAGAGTATGGACAGGTGCAGAATCCACAGCAGGGGCTCGTTACGCACCAGCCAGCCCTTCCAGTTATACAGACGGATCAGCATCAATGCCGCTGCCACAATCGCCAGAGCGGCGGTAACCAGGCTCCACCCGGTCACCAGCGACGCCATCAGCAGAATCATGGCGAACAAGGCTGCCATGTCCAGTGCCGGAATCATTTTGACCGCCGAGGCGTCGCCGCCCCGCTGGCGCAACCAGGCGGCCGAGAACGCCGGCGTAATCCGGCCACCGACAATGCTGATCAGTGCCATCGCCATGATCAGTGCGCCGTAGCTGAAAGCCATGTCGTACCGTGTCACGAAGCCAATTTGCATCAGCCAGAGCAGGCCAAGCACCACCAGAATCATCACTTGCCGCTTCTGTCTGGCGTGCCAGACACGCCAGCCGGCATCCACCATCACCAGCGGCAGGAAGGCCAGGTTCACGCCTTGAACCAGCCATTCCGGCAGGTTGCCGCCAAACGCCAGCAGCAATCGGCCAGCCAGCCAGACGCCCCAGAGCAGCGCCAGCATCGGACCGTGTAAACGGTTGGTTTGGGTCCAGGTGCAAACGGCGGTCAGCAGGAAGCCGGCAATGGCCGCCGATAAAAAGCCGAACAGCATCTCGTGCTGGTGCCAGAACAGGCCCGGCATGGCCAGAGGTAGCCGGGCAACGCCAGTCACCTCAAGAATCCATAGAGGTATGGCGATGACAGCCAATATTGCCATGGACAGAAAAAAGATCCGGAACGGGTAGGTAAACAACTGGCTGACGCTGGCGGCGCTGCGCTCAGGAGCAGTCGGAACAGCCTGCATACAAATCTCCCAAATACATGTATATGGCGTATATGTTAAATGCCGATGCCGTCATTAACCATACCTGCTTGGGGGTATTTTGCGTACAATGACGCCATCACATTGATTCGGAATGGAATGTTTTTATGAATAGCTACATGATCCTGAAACACCTGCACCTGACGACCGCCTACCTGACCATTATTCTGTTTGTTCTGCGCCTGGTGCTGGATGCGGCAGGTCGCCCGGGCTGGCGGCAAACTCCGTTGCGTTTTATCCCGCACATTAACGACACCATCCTGCTGGTGGCGGCTATTTCGCTGCTGTTCGTGACGGGTTACATCTCCGGTATGCCGGGCTGGCTGATCGCCAAGATCGTGCTGCTGATTGGTTACATCATCGCCGGCGTTTTTGCTCTGAAAACAACGCTGGGCAAGCCGGTACGGATTGCCGCAGCAGTGATTGCCCTGGTGCAAGTGCTGGCGATTCTCCACCTGGCGCTAGCCAAGCCCGTCTTCGGCTAAGGCGCACTAACGCTTGTCGCTGATCTGCCTGGTCAGCTCCTTAAGCTGTTCCTGAACAGCCTGGAGCTGACGGGCAATTTCGTCCCGCTCGTCGTGTGCTTTCTCTGCCTCTTTAGCACTCTTTTCTTCCCCCATTACTTCCAGAATCGCCCCGATCATCATGTTCAGGAATACGAACGCCGTCAGAAAAATGAACGTCAGGTAGTAAATCCAGCTCAGTGGATAGACTTCCATGGTGTCGTACATCACGTCGGTCCAGTCTTCGAAGGTGGCAACCCGAAACAGCGTCAGCATGGCGATGGACACGTCGCCCCACAGATAATCATCAATATTGGCAAAGAATATGGAGCCTATGGCGGCGTAGATATAGAAAATGATGAACATCAACAGGGCAATATAGCCCATGCGCGGGATCGCTTTGAGCAGGGAGTTGATCAGGAATCTCAGTTCCGGCACCACCGATACCAGCCGCAGTACCCGGAACACCCGCAGCAGCCGGCCGAGCAAAACGGCTTCAGAATTATCCAGCGGAATCAGACTGCCGATGACCACCAATGTGTCGAACAGGTTCCAGCCGTCGAACAGAAAGCGCTTCTTGTTCTGGCACACTCCGAAGCGGAACAGAATTTCGGTCAGGAAAAACAGCGTAATGCCGGTGTCCAGAACGCTGAGGCCTTGCTCGATCAGGGGCGGAATATCGTAAGTTTTCGCGCCAATGGTCAGCGCGGACAGAATGATGATGGTAATCACCGTGCCCTGGAACAGCTTGCTGGACTCAATGCGACGCAGTTGTTCGAA
>JAWOAO010000331.1:0-13086 GCA_046498485.1 Marinobacter sp.
GTTGCTGAACCGGAATTCTACCGGAATCTCGGAGCGTCCCAGGTCGGTACGACTGTCGTGGGGCTGCAGCGCCAGCGGATCCAGATAAACATCATCATCGCGGGCGGACTGCACCAGTACGCCGGCAGCAGGAGCCTCAAGCCCCCCCTCAATGGCGGTATTGGCGAGCGCTTCTTCTTCGATCGAGCGGAACCGGATGGTGTCGATGGTTGAGCGCTGTTCAAACTCGAAAACCGGGGCCTCAGTGCCCGCACTCTGACCGTAGGCTGCGGCCATGAATGCCACAGGCATCACCACCGCGGCTACCCATCGACACCGCACTGGCTGTAATCCGGCAAGCGATTTTAACGAATTCATGACACCAACCCCGATTGATCGTCCATTACCCATGCGGGTGACAATTTTTTAACAGTCTATCGCTACTGGTGACGCCTTGCTCAGCAAAATGACGACTTTGTGATGGCTCTCACTTGTCAGAAACCGGCTTTTGGTATCGGATACCGGTAATCACGACGACCTTCCAGCCTTCTGGTGTTTTCACCGACACTTCGTCATCCAGATGTTTGCCGACCAGTGCCCGGGCGAGCGGTGAGTTGATGCTCAGATAGCCCTTGCCCAGATCAAACTCGTCAGACCCCACCAGCCGGTAACTCTGCTCATCACCGTCCTCGTCCTCCACTGTCACCCAGGCGCCGAAGTACACACGGCTCTGATCATCCGGCAGGCGATCGACCACCGTCAGCTCATCCAGCCGTTTACCGAGAAAACGCACCCGACGGTCAATTTCCCGAAGCTGCTTCTTGCCATAGATGTATTCGGCGTTTTCCGAGCGGTCACCCTGGGCTGCGGCCTCGCGAACAGCCTGGGTTACTTCCGGTCGTTTGACCTTCCACAGGAACTGTAACTCTTCTCGCAAGGCCTGTTCACCATCCGGTGTAATGTAACGCGCGCTGGTACCAGCTGAGGTCTTGGTCATCGGGTCTGTTATTCCGGGTCAATCAGAAAATTCAGGGCAAAAAAAACCCCGTGGGTAACGGGGTATAAGGCTAGCGCTGTGCTGGAGGAAGAAGCAAGCAGCTTTCCGCCTGCTTCAACATCTACACGGCTATTATCCACCCTGAACATTACCCGCCGGTGGCCGAGCAATTACCTTTTGGCAAGGCCACTTTTAGCGGGTGGTGCGGTCAAAATTAGGTTGTACACTCTAGTGTCCAGGGATAGTTTATGGAGCAATAGTGACTATTTTTCCCTGACGGAGACACACATGAACACCAAAAAACTGCTGAACCTGGCCCTGGAAGGTGTCGATAGCCTCGGTTTCCGGCTCGATGACATGGGCATCACCAGCAAACTCAACCGCCACAATATTGCTGCTTTTCTGATGCTGGAGCAAAAGCATCTGGAAGGAGAGTGGGACAGCATTCAGGCCAGGGTTGACCGCCGCCGCTCCCAGTTCGAACGGATCACGGGTCAGGTAGAGGCTCGTGTCGATGCCCTGTTCAGTCCGGTTATCAGCAGGCTCAATCGTATCCGCACCAGCCGGTAATCCTCAGGCGCTGCTGGTTTCGGTCGTGGTGCGTTTTTCATCCAGTGCGTCTTCTTCCGAATCTGATTGCGTCATCCTGACCCGTTTGCGAACGCCTGTAAATGCAGGCATTCGCACGGTCACCGTCAAGCCAGGCGGTACTTCACCCTCACGGGTGTCACTTAACAGAATCTCACCATGATGAATCTCGGCGACCGCACTGACCAGACTTAACCCCAAGCCATTACCGGGCAAAGAACGACTCTTGCCAACCCGGTAGAAACGCTGGAACACCTGGCCCTTCTCGTCATCCGGAATACCAATCCCCGAGTCCTGCACGTCAAGCTCGGCCACGACTCCATCCCGACGTACAACCCGACGCACAACCACCTGGATTGCGCCCTGTTCCGGCGTGTATTTGATGGCGTTATCAATCAGATTGCTGACCATCTGGAATAACAGGTCCCGGTCGCCTTCGATCATCACATCCTGTTCCAGCGCCTGGGAAAACGCCTGCTCTTTATCTTCCGCCAGTGCCTCGTAGAGTTCGCAGGCATCACTGACAAGCTGGTCCAGTGAGATCACTTTCATGTCTGCCGAATTACCCCGGGTTTCCAGCCGGGCGATACGCAACAGCGCATTGAACGTGGCCAGCAACTGATCGGCCTCAGAGACTGCCCGACCGACCTGGTCCCGGGCTTCGTCGTTATCCACCGCAATCAGGGTGTTTTCCAGCTGGTTGCGCAGGCGGGTCAAGGGTGTGCGCAAATCATGAGCAATACTGTCTGACACATGCCGGATACCTTCCATCAGGTACACAATCCGGTCCAGCATCTGGTTCAGATTTTCTGCCAGCTGGTCGAAATCGTCGTCCGTACCGCGGGTGGGAATGCGCAGCGACAAGTGGCCATTCATAATCCGCCGGGAGGTGTTGTTGATCACCTCAATGCGGCGGGTGGTGCCGCGGCTCATCAGAAAACCACCCAACAAGGCCAGTGCCAGCGTTATCCCCATACCCCAGTTAATGGCAGTTTCGATCACCCGTTTCAGATTGGTGAGCTCGTCCACATCCCGGCCCACCAGCAACTTCAGGCCGCCCTGCACTTCAAAGATCCGGGCGCGGGCCAACCGTTCGGGGCCTTGCCAGCCAACCGATGGGTCCAGGGTAAAGTTGATCCAGCCGGTGTCAGACGAGCGACTGCCTTCAGGCCAGGTTTCGATGTTACCGGCCAGCTTCAGAAAATCGTCGGTGGTGAGCAGATAGATGGATTTGGCATTCGGGTCACGGGCAACACGCTCACGGATGACTGTGATCAGTCCGTTGACGCCCCGCCCCCGGTACTGCTCCGCCAGCCCGGCGATTTCCGCTTCGATGGTTTCATCGGTCTGGGCGGTCATGAACCCTGCGGTACGCCAGTAGATGAACGCCAACAGCAAAAACACCGAGGTAGCGAACACCACCATGTACAGCAGGGCCAGCTGAAACGAGGATGTTCTGAGCTGACTAAGCAGTTTCACGTAACATGTATCCCGCGCCTCGCACGGTCTGCAGCAAGGGTGTATCGAATTCCTTGTCGATCTTGGCGCGTAAACGGCTGATGTGCACATCAATCACGTTGGTCTGAGGATCAAAGTGATAATCCCAGACTTTCTCCAGCAACATGGTCCGGGTAACCACCTGACCGGCATTGCGCATCAGGTATTCCAGCAACCGGAATTCACGTGGCTGAACATCAATGCTCTGGCCGGCACGCTTGACCGTCCGGGCCAGCAGATCCATTTCCAGATCGGCCACCTTGAGCACGGTTTCGGTTTCCGCTGCCTGCCGGTTGCGGCGGATCAGTGACTCGATCCGCGCCAGCAGTTCAGTGAACGAGAACGGTTTGGTCAGGTAATCATCACCGCCGCCGCGCAGCCCTTCGACCCGGTCATCGACATCGCCCAAGGCGCTGAGAATCAGAATCGGCGTCTGATTACCGGTAGCCCGCACCGTCTTGATGATGGACAATCCGTCCATACCCGGCAGCATGCGGTCTACGATCATGATGTCGTATTCTTCACTGGCCGCCATCAGCATGCCTTCCTTGCCGTCGGCAGCATGATCCACCACAAAGTCGGATTCTCTCAGCCCCTTCAGCAGATAATTTGCCACATCCCGATCGTCTTCGATTACCAGCGCTTTCACCGGATCTCCTCCTGATAGCGGATTACATTAACGACTAGGGTACGAAGAACTCTGAAACCGGGCCAGTTACCATCTTGTAAGAGGATGTCGCCAATGACGACGGTCAACTCTTGGCACGGAACCAGGCCAGCGAGTCTTCAGTGACCATCGCTGAGTGATATTCAGCACTCAGTACGGGCATTATCCAAACAAAAACGCCACCAACCGGAACGGTGGTGGCGTTTTGACTTCAGCGCTCGTGAGCCGATCAGGCCGCTTCAGTCATCTGCGCCTTGATCTTCTTCATCGCATTCTTCTCTAACTGACGAATACGCTCGGCAGAAATGCCGTATTTGTCTGCCAGCTCATGCAAGGTCGACTTGCCCTCGGTCAGCCAGCGCTCACGCAAAATATCCTGACTGCGCTCATCCAGAGCTTCCAGCGCCTGCATCAGACGACCATTGGAATCCTCCGACCAATCCGAGTTCTCAAGCTGTACCGCCGGATCACCGCGACGATCTTCCAGAAAATAGGCCGGCGCCTGATAGGCACTGTCCTCATCGTCATCAGTGGGACCGTCAAACGAGGTATCGTGAGACGACAAACGCCCTTCCATCTCGCGAACCACCCGGGGCTCAACGCCCAGATCCTTGGCCACCGCATTCAGCTCATCATGGCTCAACCACGCCAGCTTTTTCTTCTGACTGCGCAGATTGAAGAACAACTTACGCTGGGCCTTGGTGGTGGCCACTTTCACGATGCGCCAGTTGCGCAGAATAAACTCGTGGATCTCCGCCTTGATCCAGTGCACGGCGAACGACACCAGACGCACACCGTACTCCGGATTAAAGCGCTTGACCGCCTTCATCAGGCCCACATTGCCTTCCTGAATCAGATCCGCCTGGGCCAGGCCGTAGCCGGAATAACTGCGGGCAATATGAATAACAAAGCGCAGGTGAGAAAGCACCAGATGACGAGCGGCTTCGACATCGCCTTCATAATAGAGCCGTTCTGACAGCTCCCGCTCTTCATCCACCGAGAGCACTGAAATGCGACTCGCGGCCTGAATGTATGATCCGAGATTCGCACCCGGAACCAGTCTGTCAACCAGCTGTAAACTCATACCCATTAATAAACCTCCGAACCTGACAGCCGTTAAATATAGCAACTAAAGATGAGACCGCCAAGAAACTCTTTAGTTCCTTGAATTCTCAGTAAAACGTTTTAAATCAACAATCTGAGAATTCGCCTGTGCTTTTCTGACACCCAGACAGGGTACTCAAGTTACGCCAGAACAAGCTCTGTTTTCAATACGGTTTTCCCGATATCCGGATCACCCTCCGGCCATATCGCCCGGTTCTATGTCATCAAGATGACGCTTCACCGCGAGCCAGGCACCAAGCCAGCCTAACAGCATTGCGATGATAATCAATGCCAACGCGCCATCAAAGCCCGGGCCCTGCAGTGCAAACTCACTGTGGTAAAGGCCTGCCAGGCGCTCAATCGGACCATTCAGCCACCACAGCGACATCTGGATCAGCACCCAGGCGACAACACCACCGCCCAGCCCGAACCAGGCGCCGGTGTACAAAAACGGTCGCCGCACAAAGGCATCGGTACCGCCCACCAGCTTGGCCACCAGAATTTCATCCCGGCGGCTTTCAATGGCCAGGCGCACCGTGTTACCGATCACCAGAATGACCGCGCCACCCAGCAACAGCGCCAGGGCCCAGACAGCTCTGGCCAGAATATCCGTCATCGCATTTAACCGCTGCAGCCAGCCAAGATCCACCTGTACCTGCTCGACCCCCTCCATACCCTCAACGAAGGTAACCAGCGCCCGAACACCCTCAGCAGAGCGGGCGCTGTCCTGAGGGGTAATCAGCAAGGTATGCGGCAACGGATTCTCATCGAGGAAGTCCAGGGCATCGTCCAGACCGGACGACGCGCGAAACTCGGCCAGGGCCTGATCCCGCTCCACCAGTTGCACCGATAACACCCGGCCGTCACTAGCCACCGCATCTGCGGCCGCACGCGCCTGCTCAACAGTTACATCCATCGCCAGGTAAGCGGTAATCCGGGCACTGCTCTCCCAGCCGGCACTGACGCCCTGCAAACTGTTAAGCAATAATAGCAGCGCCAGCGGCAAGGCCAAAGCAACCCCCATCACGGCCCAGGTCATCAGACTCGCCACCGGGGTTCGCCGCAGTCGCTGAGCCGAATCCCGGGCTACCTTACGATGGTGGTCCAGATAGCTGCGCGCCTGAGCGTTCAACGGCGACTTTGCCCGGTTGGCAGCGCCGCGCTGGTTTTCTGGCTTCTGGCGAGGGTCAGTAGCCACTGACACCTCCTGCTGCTGCACTGCCGCTGGTCACCAGACGACCGTGATCCAGGGTCAACCGACGCCGTCCCATTTCATTGATCAGTGCGATATCGTGGGTGGCGATCAGCACCGTGACACCGACCTGACTGAACTCGGTGAACAGCTTCATGATGTCTGCCGACAACGCCGGATCCAGGTTACCGGTGGGCTCATCCGCCAGTAGCACCGGTGGTTTGTTCACCACCGCCCGGGCAATGCCCACCCGCTGCTGCTCCCCCCCCGACAACTGCAGCGGGTTCATTTTCTCTTTGTTCAGCAACCCCACCTTATCCAGTGCCGCCCGCACCCGGCGGCCGATATCCCGAGGCGAGGCCCCCATCACTTCCAGGGGCATGGCGACGTTGTCGTACACTGAGCGGTCAAACAGCAACTGGTGGTTCTGAAACACCACGCCAATATGCCGGCGAATGTACGGAATCTGGCGCTTGGGCAGGCTGTTGAGCTGCTGGCCGCCCACCACCACTTCACCGGCGGTCGGCCGCTCCATCACCATGATCAGCTTCAGCAGGGTACTTTTGCCGGCGCCGGAATGCCCGGTAAGAAACGCCAGCTCGCCCCGGCCCAGGTGAAAATTCACCTGGCGCAGGGCGGTGTGGTCGCTGTCGTAGCGCTTGGTAACCTGGCGAAACTCGATCATCGGGGGCAGGGGCTCCGTTGCCGGTACTTCAGTCGTCGAACAAGGCGTCGACAAAGGTTTCCGCATCAAAACTGCGCAGATCTTCGGCCTGCTCACCCACACCGATAAACCGAATGGGCAACTGCAGCTGGCGGGCGATGGCAAAGACAATACCGCCTTTTGCGGTGCCGTCCAGTTTCGTCAGTGTAATGCCGCTCACACCCACCGCCTGCTGAAACACCTGAGCCTGACTCAGGGCGTTCTGGCCGGTGCCGGCGTCCAGCACCAGCATAACTTCGTGGGGGGCGGCCTCATCCAGCTTTTTCATCACCCGGACAACCTTGACCAGTTCGTTCATCAGGTTGTCCTTGTTCTGCAGACGGCCGGCGGTGTCGGCAATCAACACGTCGGTGCCCCTGGCCTTGGCCGACTGAATAGCATCGAAAATGACCGATGCGCTGTCAGCCCCGGTATGCTGCGCCACCACTGGCACCTTGTTACGCTCTCCCCACACCTGAAGCTGCTCAACAGCGGCTGCCCGGAAGGTATCACCCGCGGCCAGCATCACCGATTTGCCTTCGCTCTGGAATTTACGGGTCAGTTTGCCGATGGTGGTGGTCTTGCCGACACCGTTCACGCCCACCATCAGAATCACGTAGGGCTTGTTGGCGGTACTGACATCCAGCGGCCTGGAGACGTCCTTGAGCAGACCGTGCAGTTCACTCTTCAGGGCTGTGCGCAGAGCGGCACCGTCTTTCAGCTGGTTGCGCTCGAGCTTGTCGGTCAGCGCTTCAATAATTTCCGAAGTCGCCGTTACCCCGACATCGGCCATCAGCAAGGTGGTTTCGATGTCTTCCAGCAGATCTTCATCAATTTTCTTGCCTACCGAAAACAGATCCGCCAGGCCACCGGTCAGGCCGGCACGGGTTTTACCCAGGCCGTGCTTGATGCGCTCGAACACGCTGATTTGCGGCTCGGGTTGCGGAACGGGTTCAGGTTCAGGCTCGGCCACCGGCTCCGGGGCAATCTCAGGCGCGGGCACCTGCTCCGGTGCGACCGGTGCCGGGCCTTCGGCAATGTCTGGTTTGCGCTGGGGCACCGGCTTCGGGCGCGGTACCCGTTTGCGGTTGCTGGCAATATCCAGCACAAAGATCAAAACAAGAAGGGCCAACAGGCCGATTGAAATCCACTCTGCCGTCATAGTCTTACCATCTGTCTGGAAATGGGCGGGCTGAAATAAAGCGCACATTCTAGCAGACTGGCCGCAGTAAGTGATGGGCCAACCGATTATCCTCTGCCGGTGGCTTTCCGGTAACATGACGACCCGACCTTCAATCCGTTCAGCACCCCGGAGCACACCCATGGCGCAACGCAGACCGGCTCCACGCAAACCCGGCCCGGCGACATCCAGAACCCGCGGTCAAAGCACCAGCGGTGAACTGCGCATCATCGGTGGCGACTGGCGCAGTCGCCTGTTGCGGTTTCCGGATGCCGGTGGCGTGCGCCCCAGTCCGGCCCGCATCCGTGAGACCCTGTTCAACTGGCTGAACTTCCACATTGCCGGCAGTCACTGCCTGGACCTGTTCGCCGGGTCCGGCGCACTCGGGCTGGAGGCACTGTCGCGCGGAGCGGCCAAGGCGACGCTGGTCGATCACACCCCGGTGCTGGCCCAGTCTCTGCGGGACAACTTGCGGCTTTTGAAATCAGACAAGGGCGAGGTGATTTGCCAGGATGTGGCGGCGTATCTGGGCGACCGCGCGCATCCGTCGTTTGACATCATCTTTATGGACCCCCCGTTCCGACAGGGCTGGCTGGGACGACTGTTTCCACTGCTGGAGTCCGGGCACTGGGCCAGGCCCGGGGGCTGGGTATACGTTGAGCATGAAAGCGAACTGGCCACGCCACCGGTGCCGAAAAACTGGCAACTGCACCGACAAAAAACGGCAGGTCAGGTCAGCTACAGCCTGTACCGGGTCGATCCGGACAAGGAATAGCCCGCCCTGCAACGAAAAAGGCCGGATGACATGCGTCATCCGGCCTTTAAACAATTACGCTCTGGACTCAGGCAACCGGGCGCAGTGAGTAGGCCCGCAAATGAGCGGCAAACTCTTCCAGGTAACGAACGCCACTGGTTTCCGCCTCCTTACACCAGACCATCAGCGCCTGCAGTTTGTCCTGGGGCTTCATGCCACGCTGACGCCACAGGGCCTGCAACTCCTGACTTTTCTGATAGATCAGCCGCAACATCTCATTGCGCTCCAGCACGGTATCCAGATGCTCTTTGTCCCCAGGCTCTATCAACGATACGTCGCGCGACAGCAATTTTTTGAGCTTGTGGTAGCGGGGCCGGATTTCGTCGTCCATCAGCGAGCGCTGCTGGCGCAGCACTGGCTCGACCACGCGCTTGCGATATTGGCGCATGATGTCAAAACGGCTGTTGGCAATGGCCTGTACCGTATCGACATCAACTTCCTGTTTGCCCGGTACGTAATGG
Organism: Marinobacter sp.; assembly: GCA_046498485.1. Classification (GTDB taxonomy): domain Bacteria; phylum Pseudomonadota; class Gammaproteobacteria; order Pseudomonadales; family Oleiphilaceae; genus Marinobacter. The sequence goes on from JAWOAO010000331.1 coordinate 9,183, forward strand.
GCAATGGGTCGGTAGCCCTTGGGCCTGGCCAGACCGAACAACTGGAACAGGCGAATATAGCCCCAACCAATGTCTACCTCGAACCAGCGCCGGGACAGTTTGGCGGAATTCGGATAGGTGTGATGGTTGTTGTGCAACTCTTCCCCACCGATCAGGATACCCAACGGAGATATATTGCGGGCGTTGTCCGCACATTCGAAATTGCGATAGCCCATCCAGTGGCCGACACCGTTAACCACACCCGCCGCCCACACCGGAATCCACATCATCTGAACGGCCCAGATCCAGATACCGTTAACGCCAAACAGCAGCAGGTTAAGCACCGCCAACAGGCCCACGCCCAGCAACCGGTGACGGCTGTACAGGTTGCGTTCAATCCAGTCTTGCGGGGTACGCTGGCCGTAGCGTTCGAGCGTCTCTGGCGTCGCGGCTTCGGCGTAGAGCTCGGCGCCTTCCAGCAAAACCTTGCGAATACCCAGAACCACCGGGCTGTGAGGGTCTTCCTCGGTCTCGCATTTGGCGTGATGTTTGCGGTGGATTGCCGTCCACTCCTTGGTGTTCTGGGCCGTGGTCAGCCACAGCCAGAACCGGAAAAAGTGCTTGAGCACCGGATGCAGATCCAGCGCGTTGTGGGCTGAATGGCGATGCAAATACAGCGTCACACTGACGATGGTGATATGGGTAAGCACGAACGCAACCGTTATCAACTGCCACACCGACAGGTCAAGAAGACCGTTAAACCACATAAATTATCCTCAGAATCAATCAACTTCGACAGGCGATACGGCAGGGGGTGGTCGCAAATACTCGAAGGCTACGTATAGAATAACTTTAGCTTACAGATGTACACATCAACAACCTTGATTGGCGGCTTTTTTGTTACTGCCTGCACTCGGGGTCCTGAAACGCGCTGGCAGCGGAGGCTCTGTGCCCGAATTACCCGAAGTGGAAACCACCCGACAAGGCATTGCCCCTCACTGCGAAGGCCAGACCATCATCAAGGTCCTGATCCGGAACGGAAAACTGCGCTGGCCGGTGCCGGACGACCTGCCGGATCGGCTGCAAGGCCAGATTATCCGGTCGGTGCATCGCCGGGCCAAATATCTGTTCCTGAATCTGGACACTGGCACCGTTATCGTTCACCTGGGCATGTCGGGCAGCCTGCGGGTGATCACCGACAACAGTCCGGTCATGACCCATGATCACGTCGAGATCACGCTCGGCAGCGGGCGCGTTCTGCGCTTCAATGACCCCCGCCGGTTCGGCTGCTGGCTCTGGACTGACGACACTGACAACCACCCACTGATCCGGGACCTCGGCCCGGAACCCTTGTCTGACCAGTTCAGCGGCGCCGTGCTGTTCCGACGGTCGCGCGGACGGCAGACGCCGGTCAAATCCTTTATCATGGATAACCAGGTCGTCGTCGGTGTGGGTAACATTTACGCTAATGAGGCCCTGTTCAAAGCCGGCATCCACCCGAAACGCAAAGCCGGGCGCATCAGCCTGGACCGTTACCACCGGCTGACCGAAGCCATTCGCGAAACCCTGAGTGCCGCCATTCTTATGGGTGGCACCACCTTGAGAGACTTCGTGAACAGCGACGGCAAGCCCGGCTATTTTGCCCAATCGCTGCTGGTCTACGGTCATGGCGGCGATCCCTGCCCGAACTGCACAACCACGCTGAAAGAAATCCGGATGAACAACCGGTCGACGGTCTATTGCCCACGCTGTCAGCGCTAGTTCGGCCGCCCAACCCCACGCAGCTCACACTTTGCAACGAAAAAGCGTTTGAAATTGGGGCAATATGATTCATAGTTAACAAAGAATTAACAGGAGAGCATGATCATGACCCGCAAGATTTCCCGCACTCTGGTAGCGACCATTGCCGCCTGCCTGCTGGCCTTTTCTTCCCTCGGCCACGCCAGAGCAGTCGATGAAAGCCCCTCCGCACTCGCCATGACCACCGATGCCCTTCTGTTGCGCCCGGTTCTGTTGGCGACCACGATTGTCGGCAGCGCAGTTTACCTGGTGTCTCTGCCCTTTTCCGCGCTGGGCGGCAACGCCGGCGAAGCCGGTGAAGTCCTCGTCGCAGGCCCGGCCAGAGCCACTTTTGTTCGCTGCCTGGGCTGCTCACGCACGGGCCGCAAGCCAGAACCCGTCGAGCAAACCAACCACTGAATCCGGACAGCGATCGGTACAATTCCGGCTTGCCAGCAGCCGGAATCTGAGGCAGCCTGAAGAAAATTCTTCGGGCTGTTTTTGTTATGGTGAACTGGTCAACCCTCGACACCGTGTTCCTGGATATGGACGGGACATTGCTGGATCTGCACTTCGACTCACACTTCTGGCTGGAACACCTGCCGAAGCGTTATGCCGAGCAGTTCGACCTGCACCCGCAACAGGCCAAAACAACCCTGATTGCCATGATCATGGCTGAGCGGGGCTCCCTGAACTGGTACTGCACCGACTATTGGAGCGACCGGCTGTCAATGGACATCAACCAGTTAAAAGCCGAAGTCAGCGACCGGATCGGTTACCGGCCGCACGTACCGGACTTTCTTGCCGCCCTGCGACGATCCGGTTTGCGCTCGGTGATTGTGACCAACTGCCACCCGGACCCCCTTGCCCTGAAACTCAGTCGAACCGGCCTGGACCAACACGTGGACACCATCATCTCCAGTCACGAACTGGGCAAACCCAAAGAAGATCATGACTTCTGGCAGGATCTGGGCCGCAGAATCCCCTACCGTCAGGAGCATACCCTGATGGTGGACGACAGCTTCCCGGTATTGGAGAGCGCCCGGCGCGCCGGCATCGGCCAGTGCCTTGCCATCCTCGAACCCGACAGCAAACAGGCACCAAACCCCCAACACCCGGAGATTCCCGGCATCCACCATTTTGATGAAGTGCTGCCGTCGCTGCATTTGCATCAGGCGCTGCCATCAAAATGACGGGGCGGTTATAATCTGGCTGTGTCAGACCACTGGCAAGCCCATCAGGTGAGGAGCTATGACGGCAACTAGCGCTGACGAACACAAGATCAGGCTCGACAAATGGCTGTGGGCTGCCCGCTTCTATAAAACCCGGGCCCTGGCCAAAGAAGCGATCGAAGGCGGCAAGGTTCATTACAACAGTCAGCGCACCAAACCTGGCAAGATTGTCGAAACCGGTGCCAGTGTCACCCTGCGCCTGGGCTGGCAGGAAAAGCTTATCATCGTGGATGAGATCAGCGATCGCCGCCGGAGTGCCCCCGAAGCCCAGAAGCTTTATCACGAAACCGAAGACAGCATGAAAAAACGGGAAGATCTCGCCTGGCAACGCAAGACCATGCAGACTGCCCATCTGCCACCTGCGCGACGACCAAGCAAGAAGGACCGCCGGAACATTCAACGGTTCCGGGATCAGAACGGCCTTTAAGGCCAGATCCGACAAAACCTCACACGCCCCACCGCTCGACACGCTCGGGCGACCACTACTCAATTAACAGACAGCGTCAGGAGACACCATGGCATCCCGAGATCAGTTCCAGCGTTTTATTTTTGAACATAGCCAGGTCCGGGGCGCCTGGGTTCAGCTGGGCGACAGTTTTCGCGACATTGTCACCCAGGCGCCCTATCCGGAATCGGTCCGTCGCCTTCTGGGCGAGTCTCTGGCTGCCAGCGTTCTGATGAGCAGCAGCCTCAAATTCAAGGGCACCCTGTCACTGCAGGCAGCCGGCGAAGGTGCGTTGAGCACTCTGATGGCAGAATGCAGCCACGACCGCCACATTCGCGGACTTGCCCGTCACGATAACGAAGCGGTCGCCGGTGAAACCCTGAGTGAACTGCTCGGCAAGGGCCGTATGGCCATTACCATCACACCAGATCAGGGCCAGCGCTATCAGGGCGTGGTACCCCGCGAAGCA
>JAWOAO010000367.1:0-3445 GCA_046498485.1 Marinobacter sp.
ATTTACATTGATAGGTTTGATACCTGTGTGGATACTGGTACCCATGATTATAAAGGAACTGGTTATGATCGCAGGGGGGCCGGCAAACCATGCCCGGTAAAGTCTCCCAGAAAAATCAGGGTGCCGCCACCGGGGCGGTCCGCGGCAAACAGCACATCGCCATTGAACACGGACATGGGCGATGCGTGGTAATGAATGTTATCGGCGTTCAGGCAACCGGTATGAGCGACGTTGTCAAAGACCCGGCGGGCGATCTTTTGCTCCTCAATCATCGCTTCATTTTGTCGACGGATCTGATCCCGCTGATCGGAGAGCACCCGATGCATCGTGCGCATCCGGTTGAAGGCGTTGATCTTTGCTTCCAGGATGACGCGGTTGTAGGGCTTGACCAGAAAGTCATCGCCCCCCGCCTCCAGGCAGCGGGCCACTTCACTGGCATCTGACAGTGAGCTCAGGAAAATCAAGGGAACCAGCTGCTCACCGGCCAACGCTTTGATTTGCCGGGCCGCTTCCATACCATCCATCCTCGGCATCAGGGCATCGAGCAGAACGATATCGGGCTGAACATCGACGAACATTGCCACGGCCTCAATGCCGTCGCTGGCTTCAAACACTTCATGACCCAGCTTACGGACAAGCGCAGAAAGAATCAGCCGGTCACTGTCGCTGTCTTCAGCAATCAGTACCTTCAAGGCGCTGGCCTCAGCGGATACTGAAAAGCTGCTCAAAATTGGAAATAGCGAGGATGCGGCGGACATCACTGTTGCAGTTCTCGACGGAAATACGCGCGCTGTCGCCACCGGCGTGATCCCTTAACAACAGCAGCATGCCAAGCGCGGAGCTATCGAGGTAAGTAGTATCAGAAAGATCAATAACGTAACGGTTAACCGAAGGGTCACTGTGCTCGTAGGCATCGCGGAAGGCCTGATGAGTACTGAAATCAAAGCGACCCTCAACCCGGATTGTCAGAGTCTGGCCGTCATCACTCCGGCTCGCTTCTATCGGCATGCCCTGATCCCCTTGCGCTGTGCCCCAATGATCATTGCGATTCTCCTTGTTCCGGTTGCGGCCTTACCTGACTAAGCATAGCCAAGTTACCAAAAAATGCATCTGTTGCAACTGACTCAGGTCATCACAAACCGTTAATGGTGCTTTCGGGCGAAGGCTCGACCTGCGGCTTCGTCGGCAAGTTTTTGCTCGCTCAGGTCGCGCTCTCGCTGCTCTTGCTGCCGACACGTCTCTATGTACTTTTCCATGCCCCGGCGGCGCTCCCAGGCCTGCAGCCACTCTACGCGGCGGGCCTCAAATACCTGTTCAGCCTGTTGTAACTGTCGATTCTGCTGAACGATTACCTGGTCCAGCTGGGCGATAAAGGCCGCCCAGGCCTGCAGCCGGGTGACCGGCACCACGCCTTGCTGACTGGCGCGAATCTGATCGCGGTATTCCTGCTGATAGCGCTCCAGGTTGGCCACCTGCTCACGATGGGCTTCGACCTGCTTCCTGGCCTCGCCCAGACGCTCCATGGCTTCTTTTTCTTTGCGTTGCTCCAGATTCAGCACCGTCTCCAGTCGTTTTGAGCGCAGCATCAGCCATTACCCCGCTCTGCGGCAGCGCCAGGCACCGCCGTCTTGATGCGGTCAGGCGAGCGACGCTCAGGCACCACTGCCAGCAACTGAGCAATGCTCTCATTCAGGGGCGAACTCGCATTGAGGTCTTGCTGCAGGAATTGGCGCATATTGCCGATGTGCTGAATGGCAAAATCGGTTTCCGGATCCGAGCCTTTGACATAAGCGCCCACGCTGATCAGGTCTCGGGCCTGCTGGTAACGGGAATAAACCTGTTTGAAGCGCTGTGCGCGGGAAAAATGCTCGGGACTGGTGACCTGAGGCATAACCCGACTGATCGAGGCTTCCACGTCAATGGCCGGGTAGTGCCCTTCTTCCGCCAGCCGCCGCGACAGCACAATGTGGCCGTCCAGAATGGCGCGGGCGGCATCGGCGATCGGGTCCTGCTGGTCGTCACCTTCGGTCAATACGGTGTAGAACGCGGTGATGGAGCCACCGCCCGGACGGCCATTACCGGTGCGCTCAACCAGTTGCGGCAATTTGGCAAACACTGAGGGCGGATAGCCTTTGGTTGCCGGCGGCTCGCCCACGGCCAGGGCAATCTCACGCTGGGCCTGGGCATAACGGGTCAGAGAGTCCATCAACAGCAGTACCCGTTTGCCCTGATCCCGGTAATATTCGGCAATCCGGGTCGTTAACATGGCCGCGCGCAGGCGCATCAGAGGCGAATCGTCCGCTGGCGACGCCACCACCACCGAGCGCGCCAGGCCTTCTTCGCCCAGAATATCCTCAATAAACTCCTTAACCTCTCGGCCCCGCTCACCAATCAAGCCGACCACGGTAATGTCGGCATCGGTGAATCGGGTCATCATACCCAACAGCATACTTTTGCCGACACCACTGCCGGCAAACAGGCCCAGGCGCTGGCCCTGGCCAACCGTCAGCAGGGCATTGATCGCGCGAATACCGACGTCCATGGACTGCCGCACCGGCGCACGGTTGAGCGGGTTGATAATGTCTCCGGTCAACGGAACCCGGGCCTCTGCCTGCAAAGGCCCTTTGCCATCAAGCGGATCGCCGGCGCCATTCACCACCCGGCCGAGCATCTGCGGCCCCACCGGCACCCGGCTGGCCGAAGACAGGGGTACCACCCGGGCGCCGGGCTTCAGGCCCTCCATGGCCGTCAGTGGCATCAGATAGACTTTGTTTTCCTCGAAACCGACCACTTCGGCCTCAACACTGCCGGTGCCCTCGCTTTCAATCAGGCAACGATCACCCACCACCATAGGACACCCTACACACTCAAGGGTAAGGCCGACCATGCGGGTCAACCTGCCGGACAACTCCGGTGCTGGTTCGGCCACAATCGCGCCCTGCAGCTGGCGCAACCGATCAGCCAGGCGTGAGCTCATCGGCCTCATCCTGTGCGCTTGGTGCATTGTGAGGATTGGCGTCCGACGCTTCAGAGGCGAGGTGTGCGGTGTCCGGGGAGTCCATGCCGGACTCACTCAGAACATCGCGATGAAAATCACTCAGTTCGCCCATCAGGGTGTCCAGCTCTTCGGTTTCTGCGCCGGGATTATCCAGCTGTTCTTCCAACATGCCTTGCACCGCACGCTGGAACCGTTTCTCAACCGTATAATCCACCAGGCTATGCCGGGACTCAACCCGACAACCACCCGGTAGCACCGTATCATCTTCAATGATGGAGGGCCTGACCTCCAGCCGCTCCGCCACTTCCCGAACCGGTTCCAGATCATCCGGGTGAATATGGATGCGCAGGTTATCAGCGGTCGAAGGTAAAGCGGCCAGCGCTTTGCGCACGACCTGGCGGATCTGGGAGGAATCCATGCTCAGCTCGCGAAACACCACGGCCCGGG
>JAWOAO010000427.1:0-2646 GCA_046498485.1 Marinobacter sp.
CCAGCGAGATCTAAAGCGGTTAAACCGCCTACGTGGACAGGCTTTTCTGACATCCGTTGAAGAGAGGCCACGATACCAGGCCACCGGACCGATTTCTCGTGCAACGAATAGACCCCTGAAGCCAAGGGGATGAGGGTCCGACTGCGTATGGCATTGTCCAAAAAATGCACGTTCAGGCCCTGATCGAGTAACCACGGTTTGGTTGCCACCATAGAGACTGGTAGCAGATCCTTTAGCCGTTCGCGTGCTTCTTTGTTAAGCATGGTTTGAGTAATCCACAAAACGCGGCAATAACCGCCGTGTTATTAATGATACGCAAACCGATACGGATCTCAAGGTTTAATATGCCCGGAATTCACGTCGTTAATTGCCGTAGAAAATGCAGGAAATAAACCATTGAGTTGCGTCCGCGACCTGCGATTCAAGCGATGGATAGATGGGGCGAGATGGCGTTGGAGAAGCGCCTCTGATGTTCCAAGTTAAAGACAATAAGCCAAAATGAAACTTGGGACATAAAAGAATCAGCCACCGCATATTGGACACAGAATATGCCACTAACAGCCACTGCATAAGTAAATTGTTTTGCGAAGATATTGCGAAAATTGCGGAAATTTTTGAAGGTGCGGGTAAGTCATTAAAAATGGTAGGACCAGGCAGATTTGAACTGCCGACCTCTGCCATGTCAAGGCAGCGCTCTAACCAACTGAGCTATGGTCCTGTCTCGCAACGAGGAGGAAATATACGGATTTCAGCCCCGGTGGTCAACCTCTTTCAGGCAGAATTTCTCGCTTTCATAAAGCCCTTGATGGCGCGGGTCAGCGCGTTCCAGCGGTTAACCAGCAGCGCTGTGAAAATCAGGCCACAACCGGCCAACTGCAGGGCCGACATGGTCTCGCCAAACCAACCGACGGCAAACAGCGCCACCCAGACCGGCTCGAGTACCAGAATCACCACGCCATGGCTTTGCGCAGACAGGCTCTGGGCATAGGTCTGCAGCAGAAAGCGCCCGGCGGTGCCGATCACGGCGCTGGCCAGAATCCACACGAACAGGATGGGTGGCGGATTGCTGAGCGTCGGGGCCCAGACTTCGCTGATCGCGGATTCGGCCAGGGTCACCATGCCAACGGTGAGCAAGGCAAGCGCCGTCAGTGGCAGGGCCGGGACTTTCTTTTTCTCCAGGGTTTCACCCTGTTTACTGGTCACGGTGCGCTGATTGGCGGCTCGGGTGTTCAGGGTGAAGTAGAGCGCAAAAATAAAGGCGGCGGCAACAAAATAGAGTTGCCCGGGATCTGGCTGAAAGCCGTTTTCCAGTGACAGCAGAGCAAGGCCCGCCACCGCAATGGGGATCGCCAGCCAGGTGCTCAGTGGTTGGGCTTCGGCAAACACTACCCGGGCAATGATCGGGACGATGACAACACCGAGGCTGGTCAGAAAGGCGCCTTCGCCCATGCTGTCACCATGGAACAGCCCCAGTACCCAGAAGCTCATGGCAATACCGAACACCAGGCCAACACCAACACTTCTCTTGATCTGATCGCGATTCAACCGGCTCAGTGCGGGCAGGGCAATCAGTGCCAGTATACCCCCGGCCACCAGGAAGCGCGCCGCCATGAACATCAGCGGCGGCATCATCAGCACGGCTTCTTTTGAGAACATCCAGCTGATGGCGGCCAGCAAGGTAACCACCCCAAGCAGCAGATCGGATTTGTGAGCGTCAGACATCGTTGAACCGGCCTCGGTAAGGCAGAGTGATTAGCAAAGAGGGCTCAATCTATAGTTTGCGAACTAAAAAAGAAAGCAGCGAAAACCGAGAGCACAGACGACGCGATGACAGCAGTGGCGGGCTCTTCCCTGAGCCCGATCGACCACCGGTAATCAGTTGTTGAACGTGGTGTAGATAAGGTTCGACATGCTGGTCTGGTTCGATCCCGGCACCTCGATATACCGGGAGCCAGAACCCCACAGCTGCCACCAGGCCCGCTGATTGTAGGTGCGGCTGGCAAAGCTGACCTGAAGCCCGTTGAGTACGGTGTTGTTCACCACCGGCACAGACGTGTTGCCGGTCTGGGTATCTTTGACGGCAAAGTGATTGGCGCCTTCACTCATCAGCACCGGGTAGTGATTGTAGTAAAGGCCGGAAGGACCACTCTGACCGGCAACTTTACCGTCCAGGCCAATGGTGCCCGAGCAGGAGTCGATGCCGTTGGCGGTGGTCGCGCCACAGGCTGAGTGGGTAGGCACCACGCCATCATCGGTGCCGGCAATGAACGCCTTGGTAATGCCACCGAAGGCGGAGCCGCCACCAACAAAGCGGAGTCGCGGGATCGCGTTCGGGCCAGTGGAGAGATTACGGGCGTTATTGGTTTGCAGGTCGTTCACCACACCAAGATTGTCTGGCTGTGGCTCAAACATCCGCGAATGCGTTATGCACTGCGACTAAGCCTGAGTTTTTTGATAGGTTACATATTGGTAAAAACTTTTCAACTCGATAAAGGAGCCTGGGTAATGTTAACCAGTTTGTTTGTAAGTCAGATTACTTACAGTGACACCCGACGTCGCTTATTTCAGCGGGTATTGGGAACGATTACCGGCGTTGTACTGGGTGCATTGCTTTTACAGGCTTTCACCAACACCGCCGCACAGGTT